>ONYV01000189.1:0-1142 GCA_900322105.1 uncultured Eubacteriales bacterium
TATTTACTACCACTATGGTTGTATTAAACTTCATACAGAATTTTTATTAACACATTTTTGCACTTTTGTCAATGTATTCTATTACTTAATATTCCTCCTCATGTTTTTTGATAGTTGATGCTTTGGTTTTTACTGATCGATCAGCTCCCGTATCTCTTTTTCGGCTGCCCTGACTTCCTCTAAAAACGAATTGGAAGAAATGCGCAGTGCGCCGTTGCCGAGAATGATGATCTGCTCCAGTCTGTCGGATGTGACGACCCTGACTCTGTGCTTTTTTGCCAGCTCATGCGTCACTTTTTCGATATACATATCGGCTGTTTCCGCTTCTTTGGTATAGACGATGTGTATATTTCCCTCTTTTTCGATCTTCTCAATACCGCCCCTGACCTTGTAAGCGTCAAATACTAAGATCAGTTCGCATTTTTTATATCCCTGATAATTGCACAGGATATTTGTCAGCTGCGCTCTTGCAGCGTCGATGTTCGTATCCGCCGTCTTTTTCAGATGCTCCCATGAGAAGATCACATTATAGCCGTCAACAAGAACATATTCTTGCTGCATTTCATATTTCAATGCTTTATTGGTATCTTTCTTTTTATCCTTGTCTGTGAGCGAAAAGATCTCCTGCGTTTCCCTGTACTGCCTGCGCTTCACAGGTCCATAGGTTTTTTCAAAGATCGCCATCAGTTCCTTGTCCTGCGCAAACACATCCTTTTGAGATACGGCTCTGCTAAGCCGTTCGGGAACGGATGTTTGAGAGTCGGTTTCAGGATGCAGCGCCGAGCCTTTTATATGTGCATGATCCCTGACCTGATCCCACTTGACGATGTATCCTGCGCCGTGAGAACAGAAAACGGAGTCACAGGGGTTGTCCGTATCTCTGTCGGGGTCATAATCAAAGGATGCGATCACCTCTTCGGCATTATGGCATTCTTCGTAGCCGCTGAAAGTACAGCTCAGCTTTCCTCTGCCGTGCGTGTATTGTATCACATCTGCACTGTAATGGTTCATTTCGGAAACAGGCGCTTTTCCGTGGATCAAAGCGCTCCCGTCCGTCGTTGTTTCGGGCTGTTCAAAGCTGCCCGACATTTTCTGAATATCCGATATGGCACGTCCGACATTTTCTTCCGGCACTTCTAACG
>ONYV01000189.1:1174-6317 GCA_900322105.1 uncultured Eubacteriales bacterium
GCACAGCGCGCAGGGTCGCCTGTCGGAAATCGCCGCCTTCGGTGTGTTTAGTGTGCGCCCTGCCTGCTGTCAGGATGATCTCCATATCGGTGATCGGTGAGCCTGTCAGTACACCGATATGTGTTTTTTCATACAGATTAGAAAGCACCAGCCTTTGCCAGTTGCGGTCTAACAGGTCTTCCCGACAGTCAGTTTTGAAGATCAGACCGCTGCTGCGTTTTCCGGGTCTGAGCAGCAAATGCACCTCCGCATAGTGCCGCAGCGGTTCAAAATGCCCGATGCCTTCGGCTTCTCGGGTGATCGTTTCTTTATAGATGATGCTGCCCTGATCGAACCCGACGGTAAAACCGAACCGATCTGCGATCATGGCTTTCAATATTTCAAGCTGTATCTCTCCCATCAGCCGCACCTGTATCGTGCCGAAACGCTCATTCAGCATGATCTGCAGCTGTGGATCTTCTTCTTCAAGCAGCCGTAATTTTTCCAGCGCCGTATGTACTTTCATTCCCTCGGGCAGCACGACTGAATACGTCAGTACAGGCGTCAGCACAGGAAGTCCGCTGCTTTCCGCAGTGCCGACGCCGTCCCCCGGCAAAGCAAACCGAATCCCCGTGACAGCGCATACGCTTCCGCAGGACACCTCTTCTGCTGTTGTGAATTTTTCTCCTGAATACAGCCGTATCTGACTGACTTTTTCGTTTTCGGTGTTTTTCTCGCTCGTCAGCACTTCCCTGACCCTGAGCGTTCCGCCCGTGATCTTGAGAAACGTCAGTCTTCTTCTCTGCTTGTCCTCTGCGATCTTAAAGACCTTGCCTGCAAATTCATTTCCGTAAGACGGCATTTCCGTATATGCCGAAAGTGTTTGCAGCAGTTCCTTTACGCCGCTGTCTTTCAGCGCAGAACCAAACAGACAAGGAAAGATCCTGCGTTCTTTGACTGCCCGTATCAGCTCTGCTTTGGGTATGTGATCGGTTTGGTCGTAGATCTCAAGCAACTGTTCATCGCACGATGCCGCCGCTTCATACAGTTCTTCGCTGTCAGGACTTGTAAAATCAATACATCTGTCACCGAATTTGCCTTGCAAACTGACAAGTGCCAACTCTTTCTCTGCCCCTGCAAGATCCATTTTATTGACAAAGATAAAACACGGCACACGATATTTTTGCAGCAGCTTCCAGAGTGTGAGCGTATGACTCTGCACACCGTCTGTGGCGCCGATGACGAGAACGGCATAATCCAGCACCTGCAGCGTGCGTTCCGTTTCCGCTGAAAAATCAACGTGTCCCGGGGTATCGAGCAGCGTAAAGGATGTGTCGCCGTATTGAAACAATGCCTGCTTAGAAAAAATGGTGATGCCTCTTTCACGTTCCAGCGAAAAGGTATCTAAAAATGAATCACGATGATCTACTCTGCCCATCTTTTTGAGCTGTCCTGCCTGATAGAGCATCGCTTCTGAAAGTGTCGTTTTTCCTGAATCGACATGAGCCAGTATGCCGATCACGATTTTTTTCAAGGATCTCACCGCCTTCTGAAACACTGTATCGAACCATACCACGCAATGAATCCGAGATCAGACGGTCTTTGCATGGTGTTGCCTTCCGTCCTCAACGAGTCTTCATTTTGAAGCAATCCTTTACTTCATCCAATTCCCTCAGTGAAAAGAAACACAGATCACCGTAAACAAAGTAATCCTCAAGGGTCACGCTAATACTTCTCAATGACTCTGACATAGATCTGACCAGATCAATATCATATGACAGCGGGTAAGCATAACCGTTTGCATGGTTGATCCCAAAGACCGCCCGATAGCCGTCATGCCGGATCGCTAACTTGACGACCTTGTTCAGCATGATTTCGGGAATCGTTGCTTTTCCGCATTGCACCGTATCGCAAAACACTCGTTTTCCCTTTTTGTTATAAAGTACCAGAACACTGCTTTCTTCGGAATTTTGGATAAAACATGGCATCATCAGGGATGCAGGATCTTCGTCCGTGACCTGAAACGGTGATCGTTCACCCTGTTCCAGATAATAACGTTTGCATAAAGAAGGAAGCAGTTTCAACAGCATTATCTCCGGTTCGTTCAGTCCTGCATCTTTCAAAGCGGCGATAGAAGCATCAAGAACCGTAGCAAGACACCCAAAGCGATTGATGAGCATATGCGCTTTTTCGTTCATAAGTTTTTCGGAAGATACAAATTCCAGCAGCATTTCCAGAATCTGATAATCCATAAAGGAGTCAAGACCTTTGTCCATAAAACGCCTTCTCAGTGCGATGATATTCTTCCGCTGTTCTTCATCACTCCATGTTCTGCCCATTTGCAATATCCTTTCGTTTGCAAAAACACTACTCTGTCTTTGCTATTTTCTATAGAAATATGATAGATTTATTATACATAATCATTAGCATTTTTTCAAGTGGCAGATACATTCCAATCAGATTTTTTGAATAAGTAAACAAATTTTGAACAAAACAGAGTACAGACCTGTTCTTTTAGGTCTGTACTCTGTTTTTTGATCCTGTCAATATTTTTCGGAGTAATGATGCGCTTTTTCCAGCAGCATATCCTTTACCTTCATCAGCCTTGTACGGCTGCTGCGGTCATTTTCCTCCAACTTCATTGCGATATACTTGATGGTCGCTTCATAGCGGGGGATCATGACGTGTTCCAGTGAATTGACACGTCTGCGGGTGCGTTCGATCTCTGACGCCATCAGTTCGCAGCTTTTTTCGATCTCTGCCAGACGGATCAGATCGGGCATCAAATCACTGAGCGCCATAACAGCATCGTCCAGCTCAAAGGACGTGAAAGCCAGACCGTAAGGGAAAATATCGCCCTGATCGGGGCTTTTGCTGACGGCAGAAAACACAGGTACGTCAACGCTCATGATGTTTTTAGAGCTGACATCTACACCTGTTTGCTGTTGTGAGGACATCAGAGAGGAATCCAGAGATTTTTTGTTCATCACGGCGCCTGCATTCACAAAATGAGCCGTACACTGTTCCAGAGACTTCTCCACCTTTTCACGCAGACGTTTGTTTTCCTGCACCAGTTCGATAAACTGCCGCATCAGCTCGTCACGCTTGTCCTTGAGCATTTTATGTCCCCTTTTGGCAGTGATGAGCTGTTTTTTCAGCTTGCTCATCTGCATTCGGGTGGGGTTTACGTTCATTATATCCATCGTAATCTCCCCTTATTTGCCGTAGTACTGATCGAGCATATCGTCCTTGATACGTTTCAGCTCACTTCTCGGCAGGATGTGCAGCAGCTCCCAGCCCTTGTCGAGGGTTTCTTCAATGGTGCGGTTGGTGGTATAGCCCTGAGAGACATATTCCTTTTCAAAGGCTTCCGCAAAGGCGGCGTATTTCTTGTCGATCTCTGTCAAAGCTGCTTCGCCAAGCACGATCATCAGTTCTCTTGCGTCCTTTCCTCTNNNTTTCCTCTTGCATAAGCCGAGAAAAGTTGGTTCATCGTGGCGGCGTGGTCTTCTCTGGTTCTGCCTGCGCCGATACCCTTATCTTTCAGACGGGATAAGGACGGCAAAACGTCGATGGGCGGCGTGATGCCTTTTCGATATAATTCACGGCTGAGAATGATCTGACCCTCTGTGATATAACCTGTCAGGTCGGGGATCGGATGTGTTTTGTCGTCTTCGGGCATCGTCAGGATCGGGATCAGGGTGATAGAGCCTGCCTTGCCCTTTTGTCTGCCTGCACGTTCATACAGCGTTGCAAGGTTCGTGTACATATAACCCGGATAACCGCGTCTGCCGGGAACTTCCTTACGTGCGGCGGAAACCTCACGCAGTGCGTCCGCATAGTTGGTGATATCCGTCATAATGACCAGCACGTGCATTCCCAGATCAAACGCAAGATATTCGGCAGCCGTCAGCGCCATGCGGGGAGTTGCGATACGCTCGATGGCAGGGTCATTTGCAAGGTTGACAAACATAACGGTTCTGTCGATCGCACCTGTTTCACGGAAAGACTGTACAAAATAGTCGGATTCTTCATAGGTGATACCCATCGCCGCAAACACAACGGCAAACTGCTCGTCCTTACCTCTGACGGATGCCTGACGTGCGATCTGTGCGGCAAGCTGCGCATGAGGCAGACCGGATGCAGAGAAGATCGGCAGCTTCTGTCCGCGGACAAGGGTATTCAGACCGTCAATGGCAGATACGCCTGTCTGGATAAATTCCTGCGGATAGTCACGGGCGGCAGGGTTCATGGGTGTGCCGTTGATATCCAGACGCTTTTCGGGGATAATGGCAGGACCGCCGTCAATGGGGTTGCCCAGACCGTCAAAGACACGGGAGAGCATATCTGCCGAAACAGGCAGTTCCATTGACTTGCCGAGAAAACGTACTTTAGATTCTGCCAGGTTGATGCCTGCTGCGGAATCAAACAGCTGTACAAGCGCATTGCTGCCGTCCACTTCCAGCACCTGACAGCGGCGCTTCTCACCGTTTGGCAGTTCGATCTCTCCCAATTCATTATAGGTAACGCCTTCTACGTCACTGATCATCATCAGAGGTCCTGCGACCTCTCGGATGGTGCGGTATTCCTTTGGCATCAGTCCTCACTCCTTTCGATCACGTCTGCAATCTCGTTATCGAGAATAGCGGCAATTGACGCATACTCAGAGTCGATCTTTTCTTCTTCCTCATATTTGAAACGTCCGATCCTCTCACGGACGGGAATGCTCATCAGCAGATCAATATTAGCGCCCTGCTTCAGACTTTCAGCAGACTTGTCATAGCACAGCAGGATCGCTCTCATCATCAGTACCTGCTTTTTCAGCGATGTATAAGTATCTGTCGCATCAAACGCATTCTGGTGCAGATAGTCCTCACGGATAGAACGTGCTGTTTCTAATTTCAGACGGTCGCCCGATGACAGCGCATCCATACCGACAAGGTTCACGATCTCCTGCAGCTCGGCTTCATCCTGCAGCAGTGACATCAGTCTGCCGCGCAGTTCCATAAAGTCGGGGGATGCATTTTCCGCAAACCATTTTGTGAGCTGATCGGTATAGAGTGAATAGCTCGTCAGCCAGTTGATGGCAGGGAAATGACGTTTATAAGCAAGGTTTGCATCCAGTCCCCAGAACACCTTGACGATACGCAGGGTCGCCTGTGAA
>ONYV01000007.1 GCA_900322105.1 uncultured Eubacteriales bacterium
ATCCTCTATCTTTCACAGCTTTTCTCGGCACTTCTGATCGGCATCGTGTCGGGACTTGTATATCGCAAAAAAACTCCGTCCGCAAAATCTCAGACGCTCTCAGACACCGCTCCGATGCCGGGGATACTCTCTGTTTTTGTACAATGCTGTTCGGACGGCGCTTTGTCCGTCATTCAGCTCACATCCCTTGTCACGATCTTTGCGGTGCTGACTGCTTTGTGCGGATCTCTCGGCATCACAGATCTTTCCTGCGCTGTATTCCGCGCTTTGGGAGCAGACTTTCCGACAGCAAACAGTCTGCTGTATATCCTGACGGAAGTTACGTCCGCCTGCAAAACGATCACAGATGTCGGCGCACCCTTATGGCTGCTGTCGGCGGCGTCAGGCTTCGGAGGACTTTGCGTGCATTTTCAGCTCTTTCTGATCTTAGGCGATATCCCGATACGCAAAACGGTATTTTTTTCATGCAGGATCGTGAACATGATCCTTTCATCCGTAATAGTATATACTGTATGTCTGTTTTACAGACCGACAGCAGAAGTCTTTGCCATTGGAAACGGAGCGCAGGCAGAGTGGCTATCGGTGAGCGCGGCAGGTTCTGCGGCGATGGTAATATTGTCTGTTTTGTTTCTGCTGTCCCTTGGGACAAAGGGCAAAGGCTTGAAACGGAACATCTTTTTATTTCGGAGGTAGCTTATGTGTGGTATTGCAGGTTGGTATGACAGAAAAGCAGGACTGCAGGGTCAGGACAATGTGATCAAAAAAATGTCGGAAAGCATGGAGCGCAGAGGTCCTGACGACAGCGGCATCTATCAAGACGACCATTTGTGCCTGATGCACAGAAGACTTGCCGTCATCGACCCCGAAAACGGCGCTCAGCCAATGACTGCCAAAACAAAGGGACGATACTGTACGATCGTCTATAACGGCGAGATCTATAATACAAAGGAAGTACAAAGCGAACTGATCGAAATGGGCTATCGTTTTCATACTCACAGCGATACGGAATGTGTGCTGCTGTCCTACCTGTGCTGGGGCAGTCGGTGCGTTGAAAAGCTGAACGGTATTTTTGCCTTTGCCGTCTATGACCACGACAGAGGGACGCTGTTTTTAGCAAGAGATCGTGTGGGTGTCAAACCGCTGTTTTATTATCAGTATGCAAACGGGCTGCTGTTTGCATCGGAAATACAAACGCTGCTGAAAAATCCCCTCGTCAGACCGGTGGTTGCGGAAGAAGGTCTTTGCGAGCTGTTTCTGATGGGACCCGGCAGAACGCAGGGACAGGGGATCATCAGGGGCGTGCAGGAGCTTTTGCCGGGAGAGTATGCGTTTTATGACGGTGAAAAGATGTTTTGTCATCGATATTTCACACTACAGGCAAAGGAACATACTTCCGATCTCACGCAAAGCATCCGTGAGGTCAGAGAGCTTGTGACGGATTCCATCGAAAGACAGCTTGTTTCGGATGTGCCGCTGTTTTGCTTTCTGTCGGGCGGTCTGGATTCGAGCATCATTTCTTACACCGCCGCACAGCACCGCAAAAGAAACGGAGAAGCGCCCATCGACACCTATTCTGTCGATTACCATGACAACGACAAGTATTTTCAAAAGAGCCTGTTCCAGCCAACACCCGACAGTGAGTTTATCGGCATCATGACAGATGCCATCCACTCCAACCATCATGCGGTCGAGATCGACAACACCGAGCTGTTCTATGCGCTGACAAAGGCAGTGGACGCACGTTCTCTGCCCGGTATGACGGACGTGGATGCATCCTTGCTGCTGTTTTGCGAAAGGATCCGTCAGGATTTCAAAGTAGGTCTTTCGGGCGAATGCGCAGACGAACTGTTCGGCGGCTACCCCTGGTATCACGATCAGAAGATCCTGTTTGAAGATACTTTCCCTTGGTCAAGGTCGCTTGATATTCGCCGCATGATCCTCAAAGACGGCTTTTTGCCAAAGGGCGAGGAGTATGTCCGTCAAAGGTATGCGGACACCTGCCGTCAGACAGAGAAGCTGCGGGGAGAATCTGCCCTTGACAGCAGGATGAGAGAAATGTTTTCACTCAATTTCTACTGGTTCATGCAGACGCTCCTCGACAGAAAGGATCGTATGTCGATGTATCACGGGATGGAAGTGCGTGTGCCGTTTTGCGATCACCGCATTGTAGAATACGCCTACAATCTGCCGTGGAGCATCAAAGCCTGCGGCGGCAGAGAAAAGGGCATTTTGCGTGAAGCGTTCAGAGGACTGCTCCCCGACAGCATCATCGACAGAAAGAAAAGTCCCTATCCAAAGACCCATCATCCGCTGTATTTCCGTCTGTGCGCCGAAAAAGTACGTGAGATCCTCAGTGATAAGACCTCTCCACTGTATGATATCCTGAATAAAAACGGAGTGGAAACGATCATAGAGCACCCCGAAAAGATCACCTCCCCTTGGTACGGTCAGCTGATGAAAGCGCCGCAGATTCTTGCTTATATCATTCAGCTTGACCACTGGTTCAGAACAAATCATGTCACCATTGAATAAGAAAAGTGCCTGCTTGTGTACTCAAGCAGGCATTCATTATGGCTGATAATCTTTTTTCAGGATAGACCGCACCACAACGTCACAAACGCCCTGATTGGCAAAACCTGCCTGACGGAGCGTCCCTTCATATTGCAGACCGCATTTTTCCATCACACGACCGGAGGCGGTGTTGCGCACGTCATGAGTGGCTTTTATCCTCTTGAAACCGACTTCTGTAAACAAAAAACGCACGACCGCTTTCAGCGCTTCGGTCATGATACCCTTGCCCCAATATGCTTCGCCCAGACAGTAGCCGACAGAGGCGCTCTGTGTCATTTCCTGCACACTGATAACAGAAATGCTGCCGATCACCTGATGATTCTCTTTCCATTCGATCACCCAGTCGTAGCAGTCCTTATGCTCATATTCAGTGATACGGCTTTTGATATAGAGCCGCACATCAGAAGCGCGGCGGTAAGGCGGCCATGTCAGAAATCTTGTGACAGCAGGGCTGGATGCCCAATTGACAAACATATCTTCAGCGTCAGTCACCTTGTATTTTCTCAGGATCAGTCTTTCGGTCTCGATCTGTTTTGTTCCGATCTGCTGCATCTTGCGCCATCCTTTCGTTTATTTCAGTTTACAAAAAAACGGCTGACTGAAAGGTCAACCGTTTCAATATCAGATCAATGAATCAAAGAATGGAGCTGTCAAGGTAATGCTCCAGTTCTGCTTCGTCTCTTTTATGTTTTTCCCTGATCAGCATGAAGGTTGCAAAAGCAGCGGTCAGCGCACAAAGACCTCCGATAACAGAGATCAAAACAATGAATAACTTCTTGCTCATAAGAATGCCCTCCTGTAAAACTAATTCAACTATAAAAGTATTATATTATTTTTTTACAAAAAAGTCAAGGATAATAAAAAAATAATGTCCAAAGATTCCATTGGAGCAAAAAGAAAAGCAGAACGAAACGTTCTGCTTTGAGCGCTATAAAAGCGAGAGTTGCTTCTTACCGACCTGAAAACACTCAGGCAGAAGCGTTGAGCTTGCGAGCCAGAGAAGACTTTTTTCTTGCAGCGGTATTCTTCTTGAGGATACCCTTTGCAGCAGCCTGATCGATCTTCTTGATGGCTACACGAACAGCCATATCTTTATCTGAAGCACCGCTTTCTACAGCAGCGTTAGCCTTTTTGATACTGGTCTTCAGATTGCTCTTTACTATTTTGTTAGCCTCTGTTTTTGCAGCAGCTACCTTCACACGCTTTTTTGCTGATTTGATGTTAGGCATTCCGACACCTCCCTTTTCCTATCTTGCGTACAGCTTATATTATCATTATTTCAGGAAAAATGCAAGGGGTTTTTGAAAAAAATTTCAAAAAAAATACACTTTGTATTATTTTCTAACAGAACGCCGACTTTTCGGCAAAATACTGTCAGGAATAAATATACACCGGCATTCCAAGGTAAGCAAGACCATAGACTTGCTTTGCTTTTTCAAACGGGAGATTGACGCAGCCGTGTGAGCCGACTGTCAGATACAGCTCGCCCCCGAAATCCGCCTGCCATATCGCATCATGTATGCCGACAGCGTCAGTGAACTCCACCCAATAGCTCACTTCCGTTTCATAGTCCTCGCCGCTGAGAAGGGCATTCTGTTCTTTGTCAAAGACAACAAACGCCCCCTCCGGCGTGCCGTGAGATGTGTTCGGGTTGCCTGTGATGACAGGGGAATCCATCATCAGGCGGTTTTGACGGTACAGCCACAAATGCTGCTGCTCAATGCTCACCTCAATATACGTGCCGTCATTGTCTTTCGGACTGCCGTAAACATATCCCTTTTCTTTCCACCACTTTGCGCTTTCCTCACTCTGAGATGTCAGATCAGCAGAAAGAGTACCTGCTTTTTCGATCGTTTTCTTTAGCTTTTCAAAAGCATAGTTTTCATCCAGCTTCCATTTTCCTGCCCTGTTGCTGAGCGTTCGTGTCTTTCCGTCATGTGAAGTGAAAGAAACGGTATCTTCCGTCAGATCGGTTTTTTTCGCAAGAATTCCGTGAATGTATTCTTTCAGCTTATCCTCATGTACACGGTACTGAAACGCACCGTTTTCTTTTTGTATCTCCACCATATCCCGAATGTCTTCAAAGCGCAGTGTTTCCCTGTCACTTCCAAAACGCAGGGTGATGCTGACATCCTTGATCTTACCAAGCTCCTCCTGCTTTGGCGTCCTGCTGTCTGTATCCTCTTCTCTCCGACTCATACAGCCTTCTGTTGTCCCTACTACGATCATCGTCAGACACAGCAGCAAGCAAAAGATCATGCCGAAATGCCGTGTTTCAGGCTCTTTTTTTCTCATACCTTTTCCTCTCAAAACCTTTTGTATCTGTCATTTGCTTGAGATCTCCTGACCTTATGCTTGTTATATGCAGATTTTTCAGTTTTATTCAAATCGGAGATATGAGAAAACAGACACACAGTTTTTACAAAAAACAATTCCTGCCGCCTTTTTAAGGTGCAGCAGGAATGTTGATTTTATCGGTTCAGATCGGCGTGTCATTCAAAAAGTAAGCAAATAGGACACACCATATCCGTTGCCGTTACCGCCAGATGGAACCCTCACGAGATCGGCTCGAAATCCGCTGCGCCGTGCTTGCACAGAGGACAGATGAAATCTTCGGGCAATTCTTCGCCCTCATAAACATAACCGCAGATCTTGCACACCCAACCTTTTTTGCCTTCGGTGTCGGGCTTTGGTTTGACGTTATTCTGATAATAGGTATAGGTCATCGTTTCCTTGTCGGAGATCACTCTTGCTTCGGTCACGCTGCAAATAAACATACCGTGTGTTTCCAGATCAATGTAATCTTCCACTTTCAGCGACATAAAGGAATTGATATAGTGCGGCAGGAAAACAAGACCGTTATCCGAACGCAGCACTTCGCAGTCCGCAAACTTATCCGTATTTCTGCCGCTCTGAAAACCGAAATTCTCAAACACTCTGAACGGCGCTTCCACGGACAGGCAGTTGACGTTCATCACACCTGTCTGCTTGATGACATGGTGGGAGTAATTCTGCTTATTGATGCAGACAGCAACACGGTTCGGAGAGTTCGTCACCTGCGTAACGGTGTTGACGATCAGCCCGTTATCTTTCTTGCCGTCTGAGGAAGTGACAACATACAGACCGTAGCCGATATTGAACAGTGCGCTCAGGTCGTTTTTGTTGGCTGTTTCGCTGTTCTGCGCAAGATAGTCCTTGCACAGCTCGTCAGAGAGCTTTTCGATCTGTTCCTTGCTGCTGTCATTGAGCGCCGACATGATCTTGACGGTCGTATCGGTAAATTCAATATTCTTGCAGCCCTGCAGCATATTCTTCATCGTCTTTGCCGCCATCGGCGCCCATGAACCGTTTTCGATCAGGGCAACGGTGCGGTTGCTGAAATTACGCTCGGTCAGGTGGTTGATAAATTCTCTCATAAAGGGGAAGATCTCGGAATTATAGGTAGTCGTTGCCAGCACGATCTTTCCGTAACGGAAAGCATCCTCTACACATTCCGCCATATCTTCTCTTGCTAAATCATTGACAGCGACTTTCGGACAGCCTTTCATTCTCAGCTTTTCGGCAAGCAGTTCAACAGCCTTTTTGGTATTGCCGTAAACGGAGGTGTACGCGATCATGATGCCTTCGCTTTCTACTCCATAAGTCGACCATGTCTGATAGAGGTTCAGATAATAGCCGAGGTTTTCACTCAGGACAGGACCGTGCAGCGGACAGATGATGCTGATATCGAGAGCGGCGGCTTTTTTGAGGAGGTTCTGCACCTGTGCGCCGTATTTTCCGACAATGCCGAAATAATATCTTCTTGCTTCACAAGCCCAGTCTTCATCCACATCCAGCGCGCCGAACTTGCCGAAACCGTCAGCAGAGAACAGCACTTTATCCTTGCTGTCGTAGGTAACGATGACTTCGGGCCAGTGTACCATCGGCGCCGCAACAAAATGCAGGGTATGTGTGCCAAGCTCCAGCGTACTGCCTTCACCGACAACAATCCTTCTGTCCTCAAACTGCGTGCCGAAGAAATTGCCCATCATGGTGAACGCCTTTGTGCTGGAAACAATGACAGCCTCAGGATAGTTCTTCATAAAATTCAGGATATTGGCGCTGTGGTCGGGTTCCATGTGCTGAACAACAAGATAATCGGGTTTTCTGCCGTCAAGGGCGTTTTCAAGATTGTCCAGCCATTCCTGTGTAAAGTTGCGGTCAACGGTGTCCATGACAGCGATCTTGCTGTCCATGATGACATAGGAATTGTATGCCATGCCGTTCGGAACATCATACTGACCCTCAAACAGGTCGATCTTGTGGTCATTCACGCCCACATATCGGATATCGTTGGTAATATTCATTTTCATACTCCTTTGTCAAAAGATTTTTGTACAAACAGTATACCATAAACATTTCCAAAAGTACAGCATTTTTTGCGGCAAGCTGGCGGCGCAGAGCCTGCGCTCCCCTGTGGGGGTTTTTTGAGGTCGATCTTGTCAAAGTAAGTTCCAGTCGGGAACGAAGTCTTTTGTGGCGGAGGAGCGTTCCTGCACAAAGCCGTTCAGTCCCAGACGGTCGTATTCGTCCAGTACCTTTTCATACTCACGTTTTGTGATGCGTCTGTCGATCTCAGGAAAATCACTTGCCCTTCCCATGGGGATATACTGCGCCATCAGACTGACAAGGATATCATCCCCGAACTCACTTTTCAGGGTCTGCAATACCTTGATGGAGTTTTTGGTGTTCTGCGGAAGGATCAGGTGGCGCACGATCGTTCCTTTTTGCAGGATGCCATTTTCGTCAAACTGCGGCTTTCCTGTCTGACGCAGCATTTCCCGTATGGCAGGAAGCGCATATTCCGCATAATTTCCTGCACAGGAATAGCGGCTCGATTTTTCACTGTCGATATATTTCAGATCGGGCAGATAGATATCCACGATCCCTTCAAGGCGGCGCAGGCTCTCCGCCTTTTCATATCCGCCCGTATTATACACAACAGGAACGTTCGGACGATATGCCGAAAACAGCGTGATGATCGTTTCGATATACGGCGTAGGGCTGACAAGGTTGATGTTGTGTACGCCCTGCGCTGTGAGCTTTTTGATCTCTTCTGTCAGCTCTGAAACAGTCATGACCCTTCCCTGCTTTTTACGGCTGATCTGATCATTCTGGCAGAACACGCAGCCCAGAACGCAGCCTGAAAAAAAGACAGTTCCCGATCCTTTTGTGCCGCTGATACAAGGTTCTTCCCAGAAGTGCGGAGCAATCCTTGCTACTTTTGGGAGTGTTCCCATGCCGCAAAAGCCGCTGCCGCTTTGTTCACTGCGCAAAGCGGCGCATTCCCTCGGGCAAAGTGTACAGATATATTCGTTCAATTCCATTTCCCCCTACATACCACAAAAGCGCTGTACTGTTTCGTACAACGCTTTTGTCAAGATCAGTTGATGACTTTGTCAGGGCAACACCGCATAAAGATCGCCTTACGGCTTAGCGCCGCCGCTGCTTGATCTTTGTGCGGTATTGCCTTAGTTTTCTGTCGGCTTACCGTAGTATGCTTCACGGTACATTGCCTTGATCTCTTCGATCAGCGGATATCTCGGATTTGCGCCTGTACACTGGTCGTCAAAAGCGTTGAGCGCCATTTCATCCAGAGAATCCAGAAATGCCTGTTCGCTGATGCCGTAATCGGCTATGGTCTTTTTAATACCGCATCTCTCTTTGAGTTCCTCGATCTTCTGAATGAAGATATCGAGAGTTTCTTTGTCGTCCTTGCCGCAGAAGCCAAGGAAACGAGCGCATTCGCAGTAGCGTTCCAAGGTATGGGGATAAGCATACTGTGAGAACGTACCCATTTTCGGCGGTACGGGATCGGCATTGTATCTCATCACGATGGTGATGAGCAGCGCATTGGCAACGCCGTGGGCGATATGATGATAAGCGCCTAATTTATGCGCCATAGAATGGCATACGCCAAGGAAAGCATTTGCAAACGCCATACCTGCAAGGGTAGAGGCAGTCGCCATTTTTTCTCTTGCGACGGGGTCGCTTGCGCCGTTTTCGTAGGCAGAGGGCAGATAGTCAAAGATATTCTTCATTGCCTTGAGCGCCAGACCGTCTGTATATTCTGTTGCCATAATGGACGCATACGCTTCAAGTGCGTGTGTCAGCGCATCAATACCAGAAGCGCTGGTGAGTCCTTTGGGCTGGTTCATCATATTGTCTGCGTCAATGATTGCCATTTTCGGCAGCAGTTCATAGTCTGCCAGCGGATATTTGATATTTGTCTTTTCGTCTGTGATGACCGCAAAGGGAGTGACTTCCGAGCCTGTTCCCGAAGAAGTCGGTATTGCAACGAAATATGCCTTGTCGCCCATGTGCGGGAACGGATAGATCCTCTTTCGGATATCCATAAAGCGCATTGCCATATCCATAAAGTCCGCTTCGGGATGCTCATACAGCACCCACATGATCTTGCCTGCGTCCATTGCCGAACCGCCGCCCAGAGCGATAATGACATCAGGCTCGAACAGCGTCATCTGCTGTGCGCCTTCGATCGCAGATGAAAGGGTCGGGTCGGGCTGAACGTTATAGAAACAGGTATGCTGAATGCCGAGTTCATTCAATTTTGCTTCGATGGGCTTGACATAGCCGTTTTTATACAGGAAAGAGTCGGTGACGATAAACGCTTTTTTCTTATGCATGATCGTTCCCAGCTCATCAAGTGCAAGCGGCATACAGCCTTTTTTGAAATAGACCTTTTCAGGCGCTCTGAACCAAAGCATATTTTCTCTCCTCTCTGCCACACGCTTGATATTCAGAAGATGCTTGACACCTACGTTTTCCGATACAGAGTTGCCGCCCCATGAACCGCAGCTCAGCGTCATGGACGGAGTGAGCTTGAAGTTATAGAGGTCGCCGATGCCGCCGTGAGAGGAAGGCGTATTGATCAGTACACGGCAGGTCTTCATTGCGTGGTAGTGTTTTTCGATCTTTTCTTTTTCGGCAGGATGGATATAGAGAGAAGAAGTGTGACCGTAGCCGCCGTCTGCTACCAGTCTTGCCGCCTTTGCGATCGCTTCGTCAAAGGTCTCGGCTTTATACATTGCTAAAACAGGCGACAGCTTTTCATGAGCAAATTCTTCGCTGATATCGACAGATTCCACTTCACCGATGAGAATCTTTGTATGCAGCGGTACGCTCACGCCTGCCAATTCTGCAATCCTGTGCGCAGACTGACCGACGATACGTGCATTCAGAGAGCCGTTGATGATAATCGTCTTTCTGACCTTCTCCAGTTCATCGTCTTTCAGGAAATAACAGCCTCTGTCGGCAAATTCCTGCTTTACTGCGTCATAGATATCCGAAAGGACTGTCACACTCTGTTCGGATGCGCAGATCATGCCGTTGTCAAAGGTCTTGGAATGGATGATGGAGTTGACTGCCACACGGATGTCTGCGGTGCTGTCGATGATAACAGGCGTATTGCCGGCACCCACGCCCAGAGCAGGCTTGCCGCTGGAGTAAGCCGCCTTGACCATGCCCGGACCGCCTGTGGCAAGGATGGTGTCGGAGCATTTCATCAGCTCGTTTGTCAGCTCCAGTGAGGGAATGTCGATCCATGCAATAATATTCTTCGGAGCGCCTGCCTTGACAGCAGCGTCCAATACGATCTTAGCCGCTTCGATGGTCGATTTTTTCGCTCTCGGGTGCGGACTGATGATAATGCCGTTTCTGGTTTTTAAGCAGATGAGCGCCTTGAAGATTGCGGTAGAAGTCGGGTTCGTGGTGGGGATGACAGCGCCGATGATGCCGATCGGTTCAGCGATCTTGCGCATACCGAAGGCAGGATCATACTCGATCTCTCCGCAGGTTTTTGTATTCTTATATGCGTTATAGATATACTCGGCGGCATAGTGGTTCTTGATGACCTTATCCTCCACAACGCCCATGCCGGTTTCTTCCACCGCCATTTTTGCCAGCGGGATCCTTGCCATGTTGGCAGCGACTGCCGCCGCACGGAAGATCTTGTCCACCTGTTCCTGTGTATATTCTGCAAACTCTTTTTGTGCCTGACGTACCTCTGCTAATTTTGCATGGAAGCTGTCCAGATCATGCACAAGACCCTCGTACTCTGTCTGAACTTCCATTCCGCTTACGTTATCAGCCATTGTTCTGTCCTCCATTTTCATCATTTTCGTGTCAGTCTGACACACCGTTTTTTATGATATCTATATATTTAATATTATAAGTTTCTGTTAAAAAGTTGTCAATATGATTTCCTGAAGATTCGGCTTTTTGACGATTTTCTATCTTTTCGATACAATTTTGTCAAAAAACAACTTTCTTTCGGCATAACGTTCATATCATGTCAAAACGTTCCGCACTTATTTCCCCTGTTTTTTGACTTCGATCATCTTTTGTACGGTCTTGCGTTTGACGGTCTTGCCGTTGAGGAAAACATATTCCTCCGGGTCGCCCTCGGACAGCGGCAGAAGATCTTCTACGGTGAGGAGTTCATCCTTTTTCTGTTCTTCCTGCAGGCGCTTTGCACGCTTTTGTTCCGCAGAATAGGGCGCGATAATAAATTTGTCAATCGTCTGATACGTGTTATACGTGATAATATACACGATCAGCGTCGGCAGAAACAGCGCCGTCATAACGCCAAGCACGATAAACACGATGGTCGTCGTCTGGATGAGGAAGGCTGTGGAATACAGCAGAAAGGACAAAAACAAGAGGGAGAAAAAGACCTTGAGATGTCCTGCAAATCCCTTGATGATGAGCATCAGGGAGTTTTTGATGATATCCGCAAAGCCGATCTGCACCGACACCGCCATTACTGTTGCCGAAAAGTCCATCAGCAGGAAGACGATAGACGTGATGAGCATGATGATGAGATAGATCAGCACAGGTCCGCCGCCGACTTCACGGTTGATGGCGATCATGTAGAACATTCCCACCGTCAACGCATAGAGCATGACAGAATTGACCAGAAAAAACACCCAGTTATCCCGAATGCCGCTGAGAAAGTCCTTGACAGGGCGGAAATCTCTGTCGGCAGTCAGTTTTCGGCAGACGTTGAACAGTCCTCCGAAAAACGGCGACATCAGCGGTATGATGAGAAAGATCAGAAACCAATTGACAGAGCCCATCAGATTGGTAAGCAGCACGATCCCTGCAATGAGTATCGCTAAAGGGATACAGAACAGCAGGTTTGGTATCAGCAGCTTGCCGAAATTAGATAAATACGTTGAGAAGAAATCCGAAAAGCTATACTTTCGGGTCGAGTTATCAGCCATCTTGACACATCCTTGATTTGATGAATTATCAGAAAACATTTTTGGGGAATCACCGGTGTTCTCTCTCCGCACCGCCGTCGCAGGCTTGCAAGCCTGCTTTGGGCTTACTCCTTCACGGTATGGAACTTCGTCATCCGAACGGTTTGATGTGCGGCGTTGTTTCCGTTTGTTACCGTCACCGGCAGTCCTTTTTCTTTGCAGAAGTCCCCGACACTAAAAAGAGAAGAAGTGGGAAAAGCATAGGGAACAAAGCATATCGAGAAGTGCGGAGAAAGCGCATAGGGCTAACATGGCGAGCATCAGGCGGCAGTAGGTTTTCAGATGGGAACGGAAATCAAAGGGAGAAGCGCTGCGGAACAGTCCGATCACCGTGTGGAGCGTGCTGCGAAACGCAAAGTAGGAAGCCGCCGAGATCACGAGAGAGGACAGAAATGCGCCGGGAAGGATCACTAACAGATTGTACAAAACACCCTTGAAATGATAAGCACCGTACAGATAGCCTACCGACAATCCATAGCCAAAGCCTTTGAACAGCGGCATCAGCACCGCTAAAAAGCCGCCCCAAAGCGACAGTCCTAATAGAAATATCGAAGCGATGAACAGCGAGGATGAAGCAAAGGATGCCGCAAACGATGAAAACAAGCCTTGTGCGCTGCGTATGGTGAAATTCGTCTGAAAGATCAGATCCAGACGGGAGAGCAGCTCACGGTCAGCGGATGCGCCGCTGAGAGAGCCGTACAGAATGCCGCCGAAGAGGATCAGGCAAAAGATCAGAAATATACCGTTTTTTCTCAGTCCGTTTTTTCCTGCACTGAGATATTGCAGCGCAGGGTTCGACATGATGATGTTTTTCATACCATTAACTCCCGTTCCGTTTGATTGGAATTTTTGTTAATGTGTATGTGTTATTTTTTACAATTATTCAGCAGAGGCATAGTATCGCTCTGCAAAGCGCACGCTGTCCATTGCGTCTGCGCCGTAAAAGTCTGCGCCGATCATGTCGGCGTATTCCTGATTCAGTACAGCGCCGCCG
>ONYV01000053.1 GCA_900322105.1 uncultured Eubacteriales bacterium
TGCCACAAGCGTTCCTGTTGCTTTGTAAGCGTCACGGAAAGGCAGTCCTTTCTTGACAAGGTAGTCAGCGCAGTCGGTCGCATTGATAAAGCCGCCTGCCGCTGCTTTTCTCATATTTTCGGGGATCACACGCATGGTGTCGATCATCGGCGTAAAGGCTGTCAGACACATCTTTACGGTATCCACTGCGTCAAAGATCGCTTCTTTATCTTCCTGCATATCCTTATTATACGCCAGCGCAATACCCTTCATCACCGTCAGCAGCGTCATCAGATCACCGAACACTCTGCCGGACTTGCCTCTGACAAGCTCGGCGATATCGGGGTTCTTTTTCTGCGGCATAATGCTCGAGCCGGTAGAGAAAGCGTCATCTAACTCTACAAACTTAAATTCCCAGCTGCACCACATGATGATCTCTTCGGAAAATCTTGAAAGATGCACCATGATGATCGACAGCACAGACGCAAGCTCCATACAGAAATCACGGTCGGAAACACCGTCAAGGCTGTTCTGACAGATACTTTCAAAGTCAAGAAGCTTTGCGGTGATGGTGCGGTCGATAGGATAAGTCGTTGTCGCAAGAGCGCCGCTGCCGAGCGGCATGGCGTTCGTGTGACGGTAAGCGCCGTCCAGACGGTCAAGATCTCTGAGCAGCATTTCTGCGTATGCCATCAGATGATGTCCGAAAGTGATGGGCTGCGCTCTCTGCAAATGCGTATATCCCGGCATGACGGCGTCGGCATAACGTTCCGCCTTTTGGCAAAGCACCTGTATCAGTTCCTTTACCTGCTGACGGATATTTTTGATCTCCTTTTTCAGATACAGACGGATATCCAGCGCTACCTGATCGTTTCTGCTTCGCGCGGTATGCAGGCGCTTGCCTGTCTGCCCAAGGCGGCTTGTCAGCTCACCCTCGATAAAGGTATGGATATCTTCGGCGTTCGGGTCGATCATCAGTTTGCCGCTGTCGATATCGGAAAGGATCCCTTCCAGCCCCGACACGATCGCTTCGGATTCACTCTGTTCGATGATACCGCACTGACCGAGCATCGCTGCATGAGCGATACTGCCCTCAATGTCCTCTCTGTACATTCTGCTGTCAAAGGAAATGGACGAATTGAAGTCGTTTGTTTTTTTGTCGATCTCTTTCGAGAATCTTCCTGCCCAGAGTTTCATATCTGCACTCCTTTTTTGTATGGAGCAAGACCACACAATTTTACTTTTTGCTCCAAACGCTAAAAATGATGATGGGGCGGACAATGATCTGACACTGTTCGCCCTGATATATCCTTTTACTTATCGGAAGAAATTACTCTTTGATAAGGTTTTTCTTTGCCTGAACCTTGATCGGCAAACCGAAGAGGTTGATGAAGCCTGCGCTGTCCTTCTGGTTGTAAACTTCATCCTCGTCAAAGGTCGCGATATCCTCATCGTAAAGTGAATACGGAGAGGTCACGCCTGCGTCGATGATATTGCCCTTGTAGAGCTTGAGCTTAACGTCGCCTGTAACGGTCTCCTGCGTAGAGTCCACAAAAGCGGAGAGAGCCTTTCTCAGCGGTGTGTACCACTGACCGAAGTATACCAGTTCTGCAAAGCGCAGGGCAGCCTGCTGTTTGTAGTGGTAGGTATCTCTGTCAAGGGTCAGCTCTTCGAGCTTGTTGTGAGCATGGTAGAGGATGGTGCCGCCGGGAGTTTCATAAACGCCTCTGGACTTCATGCCTACCAGTCTGTTTTCTATCAGATCGACAATACCGATGCCGTTTGCGCCGCCAAGGGCATTGAGCTTCTTGACGATCTCGACTGCACCTAATTTCTCACCGTCGATTGCGGTGGGAACACCCTTTTCAAAGGAAATGGTGACATAAGTAGCCTGATCGGGAGCCTGTTCGGGCGAAACGCCAAGCTCTAAGAAGCCTTCTTTATCATACATTGGTTCATTGGCAGGATCTTCAAGGTCAAGACCTTCGTGGGAAATATGCCAGATGTTCTTGTCTTTGGAATAGTTGGTTTCTCTTGTGATCTTCAGCGGAATGTTGTGTGCTTCCGCATACTCGATCTCTTCTTCACGGGACTTGATGCTCCACTCTCTCCACGGAGCGATGATCTTCATATCGGGAGCAAACGCCTTGATGGCAAGCTCAAAACGCACCTGATCGTTGCCCTTGCCTGTGCAGCCGTGACAGATCGCATCAGCGCCCTCTTTCAGAGCGATCTCAACGATTCTCTTTGCGATGATCGGACGCGCAAAGGATGTGCCGAGCAGATACTTGCTTTCATAAACGGCGCCTGCCTTAATGGTCGGGAAAACATAATCCTCGATGAACTCTTTGTTCAGGTCTTCGATATAGAGCTTGGAAGCGCCTGTCTTGATCGCTTTCTCCTCCAGACCGTCCAGCTCTGTTCCCTGTCCCACGTCGCCTGACACAGCGATGACCTCACAGTTATCGTAATTTTCCTTCAGCCACGGAATGATGATGGATGTATCCAGACCGCCTGAATATGCTAACACTACTTTTTTAATATCTCCCATGATGATTACCTCCGTTATCGTTTTTGATTACGAATATTATTATACACGTTTTCTGTATAAAATCAAGGCTTTTTTGAATATTTATTCAACAATGTCATTTTTCTCGTTTTTATTGAAATAGTTTCAAGAGAAAAGCAGTTTTTTATCTATCTTCGCTATCTTTCGTTGCTTTTTTCGGGAATTATGAGAAGGATATCAACTGTATTTTAGTGTTTTATCACGCTAAAGCGCTCAAAAATATGCATTTATGCATAAAATCATGTATATTATGCATTTCAATCGCTTCACTGTCAGAATCTTTGACCGAACCCAACAGGCAAATTTCTTTTTTTCAAAAAACCATTCTGCTAAAGCAAAAAGTGTGATATAATAGTAAAACAAAACATTTTCAGGAGGAATCATCATGAGTTATTTTGAAACGATAGAGGCATCGTCTCTCACAGAAAACTTTTTCAACCGTATCGGAAAGGAATGGTCACTCATCACCGCAGGCGACAGTAAAAAATGCAACACCATGACCGCAAGCTGGGGCGGCGTCGGCGTACTCTGGAACAAAAACGTCACCTACTGCTTTATCCGTCAGAGCCGTTATACCCTTGAATTTATGGACAGAGAGGACTATTACTCGATCTCATTTTTCGGTATCGATCACAGAAAAGAGCTTGCCTACTGCGGCAAGGTTTCGGGAAGAGAAGAGGACAAGATCGCAGAAACGGGGCTGACCCCTGTTTTTGACAGGGAAGCGCCCTATTTTGCCGAAGCAGATTTAGTGCTGATCTGCAAAAAGCTGTACCGCCAGACAATGACGCCCGAATGCTTTGCAGACAGTGCGCTTGTCAGCGCATTCTACAGTGACGGCGACTATCACGAAACGTTTGTCGGCGAGATCGTTTCGGTTTTGAAGAAGTCATGAGGAATGTACTCATTACAGGCGCATCCAGGGGGATCGGCGCTGCCTGCGCCCGACTCTTTGCCGAAAACGGCGATCGGGTCTTTATCAATTACTGTCATTCCGAAAATGCCGCACGGTCACTTTTTGACGAACTGAAAGACAAAGGACGGGAAGTGATGCTTCTTCAGGCAGACGTTTCCAACAGCGGAGAAGTCAAGAAGATGTTCAATGTGATACAGTCGCAGGTACGTGGGATAGACGTTCTCATCAACAACGCCGCCATTGCCCAGACAAAGCTCTTTACGGATATCACGGATGAAGATTGGCGCAGGATGATCGACACAGACCTGAGCAGTGTGTTTTTCTGCTGTCGGGCTGCATTGCCGTATATGATACAAAGGAAAAGCGGCAGAATCGTCAACATCTCGTCAATATGGGGGCAAGTCGGCGGATCGTGCGAAGTCCACTATTCTGCCGCCAAAGCAGGTGTGATCGGGCTGACAAAAGCGCTTGCTATGGAAGTCGGGCTATCGGGCATCACGGTAAACTGCATTGATCCGGGTGTGATCAAAACCGATATGCTTTCCTCCTACACCGAAGAAGATCTGAAAGTCCTTGCCGACCAGACCTCCCTCGGCGTTCTCGGCACACCCGAAGACATTGCCCACGCCGCTTTCTTCCTCTCATCCCCCGAAAGCTCCTTCATCACAGGTCACACCCTCTCCGTCAACGGCGGCGCATAGCCTGCGTCGGCAAGCCGCCTGCGCAGAGCCTGCGCTCCCAATTGGGGAATCATTGGTGTTCTCTCTTCGCACCGCCGCCGCAAGCCATAAAGGCTTGCTTTGGGCTTACTTCCTTACGGTATGGTACTTTGATACACGAACGGTTGAAGAGGGACATACATTGTAAAACCTTTTTTGAGGTGTGAAGGGTGTGAAGGGTTGGTATATACCTTTATAATATTTTTATATATATTACCATTATTTTTTTTTACATGAAGGTATAGTATAACCCTTCACAACCCTTCACACTCTTACTTCGGAATCATCGAAATGATATATGTTTATATTTCTAAAGCTGCGGCAATGACTCGGAAAAGTTAAAAAGTTGTAAAAAACATAAGGTAAAATCAGTTATCAACAGACACTTTCTTGTTCATGATAAGCTTTCCGTACTGCATGAGGGACATAGTAGGTGCGGTGAAGTTTCAAAGAGGAATGAAGTGTGATTTGTATGAGGAAGTAAGCCCAAAGCAAGCCTTTCGGCTTGCGACGGCGATGCGGAGAATGCATCCCCGCGGGATGCCGCACCGTCTTATTGCGGAATTGAATGTTCAGCTCAAATGAACAAACAGCGAATCGGGAGCGGCAGCTTGCCGCCCCCGCGGGATGCCGCACCGTCTTATTGCGGAATTGAATGTTCAACTCAAACGGACAGAGTGAGCGTATGCGAACGTCAGCGAATTGGGAGCGGCAGCTTGCCGCCGCCGCTTTGTAGTTGTTTAGACAAAAAACGGGGAAACATAGAAAGAATTATCTCTTTATTACCTGTTGCCAAAAAAGACGGTTTTCTGCTATAATAGCAAAGTAAGAAAAAAGCCCAGATAACTGAAAGAAGGGAAATGCACATTTTGTGCCTGAATCTATGAAAAAACTACTTGCGATTGTGATCTGTAAGCTGCTGCGCGCAGTTGGCAAGGCTGTCGGAAAAGGCAGCAGTCTGCCGGGAAAGGCTGCACTGAAAATCTGCCCCGATATCCTGGAGCGTGTGGAACTGCCCGAATATATCATCGCCGTGACAGGCAGCAACGGAAAAACCTCTACGGTCGAAATGATCGCCCATCTTCTGACACAGAACGGAAAAAGTGTTGCGTGGAATAAAGAAGGGTCGAATCAGATCGAGGGCGTTACAACAATGGTACTCGGCAGTTCGACCCTCGGCGGCAAGGTGAAAAAAGATATCCTGCTGATCGAAAGCGATGAACGCTTTGCAAGATATACATTTAAGTATATCTCTCCGACACATTATGTCATCACGAATCTGTACCGTGACCAGCTCACCCGAAACGGTCATCCCGAATGGGTCTATGATGCGCTTTCAGACAGCATCAACAACAAAATGCAGCTCATCCTCAACGCTGACGATCCGCTGGTATCTCTTTTCGGATATCAGAAAAAAGACGTGATCTATTTCGGCGGCGATCCGCTCAAAACCGACCGAAAAGAAAACATCAGCGTCTATGATGACGGCGCTTTCTGTCCTCACTGCAAAAAGCCTATGACCTATTCCACCAGACACTACAATCATATCGGTCATTACAAATGCACCGAATGCGGCTATCAGCGCCCTGATACAGACTATACCATCACCTCCTGTGATTTTGAAAAAGGCGAGCTTGTCATCAACGGCAAGTACAAGATCTCCCTTGCGCTCAATTCCTTATATAACGCCTACAACCTTTTGGCTGCCTTTACGGTCGGGTCGATCGTCGGGATCGACGGCGAACACTTAGCCGAAAACCTGAGCAACTATGTCCTGAAAAACGGTCGTATCGTCACCTTTGAGATCGGCAGCCGAACAGGCACACTGCTTGTTTCCAAGCACGAAAACAGCGTTTCCTACGATCAGTCCATCAGTGTTGCCATCGCAGACAAGCGGGGGTGTGATGTGATGATTATCGTAGACGCCGTCAGCCGCAAGTATTTTACAAGCGATGTTTCGTGGCTGTGGGATATCGACTTTGAGCTTCTGAACCATGAAAACGTGCATGACATCGTTTTGGCAGGCACTTACTGCAACGATTTAGCGGTACGCTTCTCCTATACCGATATTCCGCAGGAAAGAATCCACTGCTTTGAAAAGATAGAGGACGCTTATCAGTACCTCGACAGCGACCGTAAGGAATACATTTATACGATCACCTGTTTTTCGGACAAAGGCAAGTTTCTTACTCTTGCAAAAGGAGGCACAAAATGAAACTCCTGCATTTATACCACGATATCATGAATCTGTACGGCGATTATGCCAATATTTCCGCTATGGAACGGCTGCTGAAAAAGAGCGGCATCGAATTTTCGACAGACCGTCTTTCCTTTTCGGACAGCGCAGATCTTTGCAGCTATGATTTTATTTATATCGGATCGGGTACGGAAAAGAACCGTAATGTCGTTCTCTCCGATATACACCGCTATCGGGATGATCTGGTCAGATATATCGAAAGCGGAAAAGTCATCCTCATGACGGGCAATTCGTTTGAAATGCTCGGACGCTCCATCACCACCGCAACAGGAAAGATACACAAAGGACTGGAGATCGCAGATTTTTACACCGTTGAGCAAAACAAAACGAGAGTGACGGGCGATGCTATTTTTGAAGCGTCATTTCTGCAAAAACCGCTGGTCGGCTTTATCAACAAGTGCAGTGAGATCGAAGACCTTGACGAACCGCTGTTTACAGTCGACATGGGGCTTGGAAACCGCAAAAACAGTGACATCGAAGGTTTCCGCCGCAAAAATCTTTTCGGCACGCACCTGACAGGTCCTGTACTCATCAAGAATCCTCATTTTCTGCTGTACCTTGCCGCTCTGATCGTCGGAGAGGACACGCCGCTGTCAAGCGATCATCTTGCTTACGAAAACGCCGCCTTTGACATCACGCTCAAAGAGCTTTCGGCGCTGAAAACAAATGCATAATATCATCACACATCCCCGAACCGCTTTCGTTCGGGGATTTTTTGTCGGAATTTTTTTGCAAATTCTGCTGTTTTTTTGTAACCATTTGGCGCTGTGAAAGATCATATAGACAAAGACATCCGAAAGACAGGATAACAAACAGTCATAGTGACAAAAGTACGGCATCTGTACAGACGTTTTTTTGACAGCGTATGATATT
>ONYV01000066.1 GCA_900322105.1 uncultured Eubacteriales bacterium
TCATCCGTTGAAGGAGAGTATGCGGTAGTTGCCGTATACGACTGTGATAAAGGCAAGTGCGCCGCAGATGATCGTGAAAATGCTGAACATAATGACGATCTTTACTTCTGACCAGCCGCTCATCTCAAAATGATGGTGAATCGGGCTCATCTTGAACAGACGCTTGCCCTTGGTCGCTTTGAAATACAGCACCTGCAAAATGACGGAGAACATCTCGACAATATAGATCAGTGCGATCAGTATCAGCATGATCGGCATATCCAGCGCAAACGCCAGCGCACAGACATATCCGCCAAGATACAGAGAACCCGTGTCGCCCATAAAGACCTTTGCAGGGTGGAAATTCCAGATCAAAAATCCCAGACAGCCGCCTGCAAGCGCCGCCGCCATGATGGAAGCGCCCATTCTGCTGACATAGCTTGCGATCAGCATAAAGAAGATCGCAATAAAGAACGTCACCGAACCGTCCAGTCCGTCAATGCCGTCCGTCAGATTCGCTGCGTTGACGATGCCGACGATCAGGATCGCAGCCAGCGGATAGTACATGATACCGATATCGAGCATTCCGTAAAAGGGAATGAACGTTTCTGTCTTTCCGCCGAACAGAGCGACTGTCACAAGATAGGCGATTGCCACCACAAACTGTAATACCAGCTTCTGAACCGCTGTCAGACCGAGGTTGCGTTTTTTGACGGCTTTGATATAGTCGTCAATGAAACCAATCGCTCCGAAAGCCGCCGCCATGAACATTCCTGCAAACAGCTTTGCCGTCATCAGCGGCGTTTCACGAACGCTCAGCGCATGATAGAGCAGGATGCACGCGACCCCTGCCACGATGCTCGAAAGAATGAACATAAAGCCGCCCATGATCGGTGTTCCCTGTTTGGAATTGTGCCATTCGGGTCCTTCTTCACGGATCGTCTGTCCGAAATG
This sequence comes from uncultured Eubacteriales bacterium, assembly GCA_900322105.1. Classification (GTDB taxonomy): domain Bacteria; phylum Bacillota; class Clostridia; order Oscillospirales; family Acutalibacteraceae; genus UBA1213. Next base: position 934 of record ONYV01000066.1, read on the forward strand.
GATCTTTTTCAGAAACGGTATCAGCCACAAGCCGAACAGGGATGCGATCGCAAAGGATGCCGCCGCTGCTATTACTGTCCATAATCCTGTCATAATTACATTTCCACCTTTCAAATACCTGCCGCAGAAAGTTCTGCGCGCCTTTGCCTATCCGAAGCAGTCCGCTACATGATGCTGTTATCCTGATTGAACGTAACGGTAACGACCGTATAAGGCTCTACTTCCGTATTCGGCGCAATATCCTGTGTTTTGGCATAGCTGCTGCCCTCCGAAGAAAGCGACCCCTTGATGCTGATGTTCAGGTCATATTCCGCTGCGATGCGGTTGACCTCTGTCAGCGTCAGATTCGAGAAATCAGGTACCGTAACGGTCGTCTTGTCGTTTTCATCCGTATAGAGAATGACGGTGCCGTCCTTCGGGATCGGTGTATAAGCGGACGGATTCTGTGCGATGACCATATCGCCGCTGCCGACGATCTTTGCTTTCAGACCGTCCTGACTGACGATCGCCTCCGCCTGATCCGCCGCTGCGCCCACATAAGCGCCTGTTGTGGTATCAAGGTTGCCGATCTCTTCCTGAGAGTAGATCCTCTCGATGCCAAGATACGGCAGCACTTCGCTGAGGATATTTCTGAAGCACGGACCTGCCACAGCGGAACCGTAGTAGTTGATATCGGGGTCGGGCGTATCGAAATAGCAGATCAGCGCGATCTCAGGATCGTCCGCAGGCGCAAAGCCGCAGAACGAGCCGATATAGTCGTCTGTCGGATTGCCGTCCTCATCCACCTTTTTCTGAGAAGTACCCGTCTTTCCTGCAATGCGGTAGCCTGCGATGTAGCCGTTTGTACCGCCGCCGCTGAGTACGTTTCTTTCCAGCATACCGCATATCTGCTCGGCGACTTCCTTTGAGATCGCCTGATGACGCACCGTAGGCTCTGTTGTTTTGACAACGTTTCCGCCTGCATCCGAAATGCTCTGTACGACATAGGGCGTCATGAGCTTGCCTTCGTTTGCGATTGCTGCGCACGCCGAAAGCATTTGTATCGGGGTGATCTTGAAGTTCTGACCGAAGGAGGCAACAGCAAGGTCTGTCAGATCCATGCCGCACACGCCGTCATTATGGAAGAACATATCGTCGCTCTCTCCGGGCAGGTCGATGCCTGTCGGCTCTGACAGTCCGAAAGCGACATAGTATTCATAGAATTTTTCACGTCCCAGCATTGTGCCCATCTGCATAAAAGCAGGGTTGCAGGAATTGCAGAGCGCTTCTTCAAGACTCTGTTCACCGTGACCGTCCGAATGCCAGCAGGTGATCGGACCCGATCCTTCAAAGGGAACATAAGAGCCTGTGCATTCAAAAACCGTATCCTTTTTGATCAGCCCTTCGGACAGCACAGCGGATGCCGTACACATTTTGAACACCGAACCGGGGATATAGGTATCGCTGATCGCCTTGTTTCTCCACTGCAGGTTCTGCGCCTTGATGATCGCATCGTTTTGTTCCTTTTCGGGCAGCTTGTCGATCTCCTTTGCCTTCTGTTCGTCTGCGATAACAAACGGTTCGTTCGGGTTGAATGACCCTTCACAGGCAAGTCCGAGGATCGCGCCTTTTTTAACGTCCATCATCATGGCACAGCCTCGGTTGGCGACCTTAAATTCGTCGATGGTTTCACGGACATATTTTTCCATCACGCTCTGGATGAATTCATCCACCGTCAGCGTCAGGTTATAGCCGTCGATAGCGTCGATCTTCTGCTCATATTCAAAAGGCATCTGTTCGCCTGCGGCGTTTGTCGCAACGACCAGCCGTCCCTTTTGTCCCACCAGATAATCGTCATATTCATATTCCAGTCCGCTGAGTCCTTGTGAATCCGCTCCGACAAAGCCCAGCACGTCCGCTAAGAAATTATCGTTGCGGTAGTACCGCTTATAGTCCTCGATCGCCTTGATCGCGTTGGAGATCTTGTATTTCTTGCGGATATACGAGCGAAACTCCATGACCTTATCTTTCACGTCAGTTTCCACCTTGCGCTTGACGACCGCATAGTAATGATTTTCCTTTGTTTGTTCAAAAACCTCCTGCACATCCGTTCCGAGGATATCGTGCAGACCCTTGGCGATGATCATGCCGTCCTCGTCGGATTTGATGTTGGCAGGCTCCAGCACGATATCCCACACGGTGATGCTTTGCGCCAGCACGTTGCCGTTTCTGTCATAGATACTGCCCCGCTTTGCCGTCAGCGCCGTATTGGAAAGCTGCTGCTCCACCGCTCTTTTCTGCAGTTCCTCCGCCATTGCCGTTTGCAGGTACAAAAGCCTGCCTGCGACCGTTCCGAATCCCAGCACGATCACCACGATCATGATAAACGCAGAACGGTTCCACATCTTTGCGGAAGCGCCTTTTTTCGCCATCGTCACCCCTCCGTTTCCCAAATTCCTTTTTGTCTTTCCTTGCGAGGGGAAGCTCTTGCTTTGCGCCCACACATCGGGCGCACTATGAACAGTTTTGCTTCCCCACGCCGATTTTTATCTTTCAGTTCGCCGAAATTTCCGATTAGACAAAAGCAGGTGTCTGCATCAGAAGGAAGCCTTGCGGACTGTTACTTCTGACTGCATCCACCCATTTAATACCATATTTATTTGCAAACCGTCCCGAATATGTCCTGTTCGTTTTGAGGAACGCCATATATTTTTAAGCGTTTTCCCATATTGCAAGCCTCCGCCCTTATCCGCGGCTGAACAGCTTTGTCAAACGGGACAGGAAAGATTCTTTCTCGTCGCCTCTGAGTACCTCGCCCTTATCGCCGTCTGTCAAAGAGATGAACTCTTTTAAAACGCTCTCCATCGATTTTGTGCCGGATATTCGGCATGATCAGGATGTCGGCCTCCGGGTTGTTGGCAAGTTCGACATCGGCGTGTTCCTTAACTTCGAGCAGTTTTATTTGGATTTCCGAATTCTCTTTACGAAAATCTCTGATTAGAGAAGGATAAAGAAGCAAGGAGGTCGAACTGTTCAAGGATCGTGACAGGGTTCAGCTTCCTTTTTTCGGCTCTTTTCGCCTGAGGTATGCCAAGGTCGATCACCTTATTTTCTGCTTTCTTTTTGGCAGTATTCTTCTGTCCTGCCTCGGATGCGGATGCATCCGGCTCAAACAGTGAGAGGTCATATGCCAGTCCGTTGTTTTTTTGTATCGCCATTTCTATCTGCTCCCTTTCTGAATCGTTTTGTGGATCTATCCGTTGTTGGGCATGAGATATTTCTGCCCGTTCGGGGTATCGTGTTTTTTGGTTTAGCTGCCGAGCTTTTCGCAGCAGCGCAGTTTAGCGCTCCTGCTTCTGGGGTTATCTGCAAGTTCTTCCGCTGTTGCTTCACATGGTTTTCTGAACACGAGCTTTGCCTTCGGTTTTTTGCCGCAGACGCAGACAGGAAAATCCTTCGGACAGGTACACCCGACGCACCACGACGCCATTCTCTGCTTGACAAGTCTGTCTTCTAAGGAATGGAAGGTGATGACCGAAAGTCTGCCGCCTGTTTTCAGAGCGGAAAATGCGTTGTCAAGTCCTTCGGACAGGCGATCCAGCTCGCCGTTGACAGCGATGCGCAGCGCCTGAAAGGTCTTTCGGGCAGGATGCTTATCGTGCCGTTTGGCAGGCGGATAGGCTGATTTCACAATTTCAGCCAAACGAGTGGTCGTTTCGATCGGGGAGCTTTCCCTTTCCCGTTCGATCGCACGGGCGATCTGTTTCGCATAGCTTTCTTCTCCATACGAAAAGAGGATGCGCACCAGTTCATGATAGGACAGCGTGTTGACAAGTTCAGCAGCCGTTTTTCCCTGCCGGCTCATCCGCATATCCAGCGGTGCGTCATGATGATAAGAAAAGCCTCTTTCTGCGGTATCCAGCTGATGAGAAGATACGCCGATATCCAGCAGCACCCCGTCAAGACCCTCTATTGATAAGCCTGACAAGATCGACGGTATTTCCGAAAAGTTTGACTGCACGATCCTGACGCTGCTTTGATCTCTGAACCTGTTTTGCAGCGTGATGATCGCATCGGGATCCTGATCTACGCAGATCAGCGTTCCGCCGTGCAGATGCTTCAGGATCTCTGCGGAATGTCCGCCGCCGCCTGCCGTACCGTCAAGATACGTACCGTCCGGGCGGATATTCAAAGATGCTATGGTCTGCTGCAGCAAAACAGGCTTATGTGAAAACTCCATTGGCACACCGTCCTCACGATCATACCGACCCGACAGCAGAACGTTTCAAGCACATTCCGCCGCTTTGTCAGCTTTTCAGATATCATACATACTCATGACCTCAAGCACTTGACTTTCGGAGATCTCATTATTATACTGATCCCAGCGGTCAAGATCCCATATCTCCACTCTTGAGCCTGTACCGATGATCATCACATCCTTGTCAAGATGCGCATAGGCTCTGAGCAATGGTGTGAGCTGCACTCTGCCCTGTTTATCGGGGATCAGCTCGACCGCAGCGGAAAAGAAGAAGCGTTTCAGGTCTTTGGACTGTGCGGAAGGAAGCTGACAGATCTTCTGTCCGAATTCTTCCCAGCCCTCTTTGGAAAAGACGGCAACAGATTCGTCCGTTCCCTTTGTGGCATAGAAAACCTCACCAAGCTCTTCTCTGAGCTTGGCGGGCATGATAACGCGGCCTTTTGCGTCGATATTATGTTGATACGATCCCATCAACATGACTGCCACCACATGAACAAAACGGCAGCGTTTTCACCACTTGCCGCCACTTCGTTGCACCTTTCACCACTTCGTAACCTTATTATAAAATATAATTACTGAAAATGCAAGTTCTATTATAGAAATATTCACGGCTTTTTGGCGGTTTTCAGTGAATATTTATCCCTGTTTGGCAAAATTTTCCTGCCATCCGTCTTTCTTTCATATTTGATGTATTTTTTTCACCGCCTGTGCAGACAATACTAACATCACCCATCCGTATTTTCACAAAAAGGAGAGATCATATGCAGTATTTGTTTGCCTTTTTAGTCGGCGGTGTTTTGTGCGTGATCGCGCAGCTTCTGATCGACAAAACTTCTCTGACACCTGCGCGCATTTTAGTGACCTATGTTGTTTCGGGCGTTGTACTGACGGCTTTGGGACTGTATGAACCGCTGATCTCGTTTGCAGGAGCAGGCGCATCCGTTCCGCTGACGGGCTTTGGCTATTCCCTTGCCAAGGGGGTTGAAGATGGTGTAAACGAAAGCGGATTTCTCGGCATTTTCAGCGGCGGACTGTCTTCTTGTGCCGCAGGCGTCGGCGCCGCTGTCTTTTTCAGCTTCATCGCCGCTCTCTGCCGCCGAAAGCTCCGCTTCAAAAACTGAACGTCAAAGCACCAAAAAAGACCGATGAACAAAAAAAGTTCATCGGTCACGTTTTTATTATCAGTTTTTTTCATCAGGGAACAAAATCAAAAGTTTCGCTCAAGCCTTTTCAAAGGCTTGCAGGGTCAAGGGACAGAGTCCCTTGCAGGAGGTTCGGAGGACGGAGTCCTCTGACACTATTCGATCACGGCGCCGCAGAGGAGCAGATCTCCGCTGTAGCAGACCAGCGCCTGACCGGGGGTGACGGCTCTTTGCGGCGCATCGAACACCACCATGATCCTGCCGTCCTGCTGTGGATAGAGTGTGGCAGGCTGCGCTTTTTGATTATAGCGTATTTTTGCTTCTGTCCGTATGGGGCGGTCGGGACATTCCACCGACACCCAGTTTACCTCAAACGCCATCACCGTATCTGAAAACAGATCGTCATTGCTGCCCAGCGTGACGGTATTGTCTGAAGTATTCTTAGCGACAACATAAGCAGGATATCCCAGCGCTATGCCAAGTCCTTTGCGCTGACCGATCGTATAGCGGATAATGCCGCTGTGTCTGCCGAGGATATTGCCGTTTTTGTCGATGAAATCGCCCTGCGGAAAAGTCTGACCCGTATATTGTTCGATAAACCGCGCATAATCTCCGTCAGGCACAAAACAGATATCCTGACTGTCGGGCTTGTGCGCATTGAGCAGTCCATAGCTTTCCGCAAGCGCCCTTGTCTGCGCCTTTGTCATCTCCCCGATCGGAAACAGCGTTTTGGAAAGCTGCTCCTGCGTCATGCCGTACAGTACATAGCTCTGGTCTTTGGTCTCGTCCAGTCCTTTCAACAGCTGATAACGCCCTGTCGTTTCGTCAAAGCGCCGTCTGACATAATGTCCTGTGGCAATAAAGTCCTGTTCGAGCAGTTCCGCGCGCTTGAGCAGCGCATCAAACTTCATAAATCGGTTGCAGTCGATACACGGATTCGGCGTCTGACCGTTGATGTACGAACGGTTGAACCTGTCGATCACACATTCCTTGAAACGGTCGCCAAACTGATAGACATAATGCGGAAATCCGAGCTTTGCCGCAACGAAGCGCGCATCTTCTACGTCATTTAGCGAGCAGCAGGTCTTCTGACGGTCGAGCTTGATGTCCTCGTTGGTAAACAGCCGCATTGTAGCTCCCGTCACCTCATATTCCTGCATCAGCACCGCCGCCGCCACAGAACTGTCCACGCCGCCGCTCATGGCGACCAGCACTTTTTTTCTTTCGCTCATTTCCTCACCTCTTTACCGTTCGTTGATCACGTCCCACGGCGTCAGCATTCCAAGGATTCTGCCGCCGATCGAGCCGCTGTCGGTAATAAAGATCACCGCCAGCCGCTTACTGCGCTGCGTGCGTTTTTCAAACTCGTTTTTCACTTCAAATAATGTTGCTGTCGGCGGCATAAACATGAATCTTTCGTTTTCATGCCGATCGGGCGGCAACAGCTCCGCAAAATCCTCGATCAGCATATCGTCATTCAGAGATGCCAGATTATGTTTCAGCGCATAGCTGAAAAACGTACCGATGCTGAAGATCCCCGTCAGCACGCCGCCGTCCAGCACAGGCACATGAGAAAAGCCTGACTTCTGCATTTTCTTCATCACCGTGACCGCCTTGTTTTTCGCAGAGGCTTTCAGGATATCTTCAAACAGCGTGGCAAAGGAAAGCGCAGGCGGCGGACGTTTGAGGTAATCGATCACGCCTTTCAGAAACTGCAAGATTTCTTCCGAAGGTTCGATCAGCGGTTCGCCGTTCAGTTCGGAATGGTGCGAGAGAAAGTTCCGTATCTCACGGCAGAAATTCAGCTTTTCCCGATACGGTCTGCTCTCTTTATCGCCCAAAAAGCGCACCACAGGACTGCCGCCTTTTTCGTCCCACTGATATTTTTGTATCAGCTCTTCTTCCAGTATTCTGTAATATTCCAGAAAATCATCCGCCCTGCTCATACTTTCGCCTTCTTTCCGTTTGAAACATCATAGGAATGTTTTGTGCATTACGGTACAGTCTGTCAGATCTCGTACCGTTCCGCCAAATATTCGTCATAGGATTCCGTAACGTCACGGATGCCGCCCTTTTCCAGAACGATGATGCGGTTGGCAACGGTCGAGATGAACTCATGGTCATGAGAGGTGAACAGCACAACGCCCTTGAAGCTCTGCAAGCCCTTGTTGACGGCTGTGATAGATTCCAGATCGAGATGGTTGGTCGGCTGATCGAGAACGATGCAGTTTGCGCCGAACATCATCATCCGCGACAGCATACAGCGCACTTTCTCGCCGCCCGAAAGCACATTGACGGGCTTGAACACATCATCACCCGAAAACAGCATTCTGCCGAGGAAGCCGCGAAGATAGGTGTCGGTATCGTCGTTTCCTCTGACATACTGACGGATCCAGTCAAGGATCGACATTTCGTTTCCTTCAAAAAATTCGGTGTTGTCCTTCGGGAAATAAGACTGGGACGTGCTGATGCCCCATTTGTAAGTACCCTCGTCAGGTTCTGTTTTTCCCATCAGTATCTCAAAGAGCGCCGTAACTGCATTTTCGTTTTCACAAAGGAAAGCGACTTTGTCTGTCCGTTCGATGCGGAAAGAAATATTGTCCAGCACTTTTTCGCCGTCAATGGTCTTGCTGAGGTTTTCGACTGTCAGCACTTCTTTACCCACTTCCCTGTCCATGGTAAAGCTGACAAAGGGATAGCGGCGGCTGGACGCAGGCAGTTCTTCTACCGTCAGCTTATCCAGCAGTTTGCGGCGGCTGGTCGCCTGTTTGGATTTGGATTTATTCGCAGAAAAGCGCTGTACGAAGCTTTGCAGTTCCTTGATCTTTTCTTCCGTCTTTTTATTCTGCTGTTTGATCATTGCCTGAATCAGCTGAGAAGACTCATACCAGAACTCATAGTTGCCGACATACATTTTGATCTTGTTGTAGTCGATATCCACCATATGGGTGCAGACCGTATTCAGGAAATGTCGGTCATGCGATACCACAATAACTGTGCCTTCATAGTCCATGATAAAGTCTTCCAGCCATGCGATCGCTTTCACGTCAAGGTTATTGGTCGGCTCATCGAGCAGAATGATCTCAGGATTGCCAAACAGCGCCTGTGCCAGCAGCACCTTCACTTTTTCATTACCCGTCAGCGTACTCATCACGGAGTAAAGAATTTCTTCGGGCAGTCCCAAGCCCTGCACGAGTTTAGAAGCGTCGCTCTCTGCCTCCCAGCCGTTGAGTTCGGCAAATTCCGCCTCTAATTCTGACGCTCTCAGTCCGTCCTCTTCGGAAAAGTCCTCTTTCATGTAGATAGCGTCCTTTTCTTTCATGATGTCATACAGTTTTTTGTTACCGTAGATCACCGTGTCAAGGACAGTATATTCGTCAAACGCAAAGTGATCCTGTTTCAGCACAGACATTCTCGTATTCTCAGGAATAATGACCTCTCCCTTTGTCGGTTCCAGATCTCCCGACAGCACTCTCAGGAAGGTAGACTTTCCTGCGCCGTTTGCTCCGATGATACCGTAGCAGTTACCGTCCGTAAATTTCAGCTCCACATCCGAAAACAGCGGCGTCCCGCTAAAATTGATCGACACATTAGAAACCGTTATCATATTCTCTCTTTCCTTTCTTTCGTCTTGGGGCACTTCCTGTCATGATTTCGTCAGAAATCATGACAAATAACTCTGTGTGACGCTAAGCGTTCATCTATTTACCAGTCATATTCACGCAGTCTGCCGCAGTTTTGCAGTTCGGGATAGTCCCACTGCCGCAGGATCTCATAAGCGGCGATCGCAGCCGAATTAGACAGATTCAGACTGCGTGCCTGAGGGATCATCGGTATCCTGACCGTTGTGTTCGGGTTGTCGTGCAGCAGCTTTTCGGGAAGTCCTGCCGTTTCCTTTCCGAAAACGATAAAGCATTTGTCGGGATACTGTATGTCCGTATATTTCTGCGGCGCTTTGGTTGAGAAGTAATAGAAAGTGCCGCCGCTGTTTTTTTC
>ONYV01000138.1 GCA_900322105.1 uncultured Eubacteriales bacterium
AAGAGACAATGAAAACGGTGCTTCGGAAGTTTCCGAGGAAGTCTGATACGTAACATCACAAAACGAGGTGCAAAATTACATGGAAGAAAACTTTATTCTGACCGTCACGGGAAATCAGACTGTTGACGGCAGCAGTGATAAAATAGAGCTGAAAACCGCAGCCTCATACAAAACCGAAAACGGTTTCCGCTATATCACCTATCGGGAATATGACGCTCAGGATCCCGAAAAGATATACCTCACCACCGTTTCCGTCAGCCCCGATCAGATCGTCACCGTCATGAAGGGCGGCACAGAAAGCCACCATCTCCGACTGGAAAAGGGAGAGCGCCATAAATGTGAGTATGTGACCCCCTACGGCACACTCTCTCTGGGCGTCTACACCGAAAACGTTCACATTGACCTGGACGATCACGGCGGCGAACTGAGCGTGAACTATACCATTGATATCGAGTCTCAGTTAGCAAGCACTAACGAACTGTATCTGAAATTAGAGGAGGTCAACCATCATGTCAACGGCTAATGCTGCAGCCAACAGTTTAAGAGAAGCCATTGTCGGTGCTGTCAAAAATGCGCAGGCAAACGGCGCTTTGCCCGAAACAGAAATGCCCGCTTTTGTCATAGAAGTACCTGCCGACCGCAGTCACGGCGACTTAGCCGCCAACGCTGCTATGGTCTCCGCCAGAGCCTTTCGCTCTGCCCCCAGAAAGATCGCAGAAACCATTTTGCAGTATCTTGATCTGAACGATACATATTTTTCCCGCTGTGAGATCGCAGGTCCGGGATTTATGAATTTTTTCTACAACGATGCCTTTTACGCTTCTGTCATTCGTGAGATCCTCTCCGAAGGCGAACATTACGGCCGCTCAGACTACGGTCAGGGCAAGCGTGTACTGGTAGAATTTGTTTCCGCCAACCCCACAGGTCCGATGCACGTCGGCAATGCAAGAGGCGGCGCGCTGGGCGATACGCTTTCAAGCGTTCTTGAAGCCGCAGGTTATCAGGTCGCCAGAGAGTTTTATATCAACGATGCAGGCAATCAGATCGAAAAATTCGCCACTTCCTTAGAGGTGCGCTATCTGCAAATGTATCAGGACGGCGTTGAAATGCCCGAAGATGCATATCACGGACAGGATATCACCGATCATGCCAAGCATTTTGCCGAGATCAACGGCGACAAATATGTCAGCGCTCCTGCCGAAGAAAGAAGAAAAGCGCTGGTTTCCTATGCGCTGCCGCTGAACATTCAGGGTCTGGAGCGTGATCTGCTGAAATACCGCATCAAATATGACAGATGGTTCCGTGAAAGCACACTTCACAACAGCGGCGCTGTGGCAGATATCGTCAAACAGCTCACCGATAAGGGGCATACCTATGAACAGGACGGCGCTGTGTGGTTCAAAGCGTCTGAATTTGGCGCAGACAAAGACTTTGTGCTGGTACGCTCCAACGGTCTGCCGACCTATGTTGTCCCCGATATCGCGTATCATTACGACAAACTCGTCACCAGAAACTATGATATCGCAATAGACGTTTTAGGCGCTGACCATCACGGCTATGTTCCCCGTCTGAAAGCGGCGCTCACCGCTCTTGGCGTGGATGCCTCCCGACTGGATGTGGTATTGATGCAGATGGTGTTCCTTGTCAAGGACGGCGAAAGAGTCAAGCTCTCCAAACGAAGCGGCAAAGCGATCACCCTTGTCACACTGCTTGACGAGATCCCGATTGATGCGGCAAGATTTTTCTTCAATCTCCGTGAGGCAAACTCTCCCTTTGAATTTGACCTTGACCTTGCCATTGACAAATCCTCCCAGAATCCCGTATACTATGTTCAGTACGCACACGCAAGGATCTGCAACATCCTCAAAACGCTTGCTGCTCAGGGGATCACTCCCACAAGCTGTACAGATGAACAGCTTGCCCTTTTGAAAGCGCCCGAAGAGATCGAGCTGATCCTCAAGCTGTCTGCTTTGACAGACGAGATCGTCACTTCCGCCAAAGAGTACGATCCCTCCCGTATCACCAGATATGTCTATGATGTCGCAAATCTCTTCCATAAGTTTTACAATGCCTGCCGTGTCATGAACGATGATCCTTCCCTGACGCAGGCACGTCTGTCGCTTTGTTTAGCAACAAGAACTGTTATTGCAAATATTTTGAATATGTTCAAGATCAACGCTCCCGAATCCATGTGACAGACTGCATTCTCTGCGATTTCCACTATCTACAAAAAAGGAGTTTAACAAATCATGAGCTTTCCGTTTGCACTTCCGATGATCACAGACGGCGTCGGTTCTTGTGATGAACTGACGGGCGATGACCCCGATGATGTGTGCAGCGAAAATCTGATTATCAATGACCCGCATCTGCTGCTGCAAAAAAAACGTCAGGCGGTATCCTACGGCGTTACAGCGCTGCTGTCGCCTACGGGCGATGTGATGCATGAACGGCTCGAGGATTTCGGTCTGGATGATGAAGATTTCAACGATCTCAACGACGACCTGACCGAACACGTCCTGTTGTGCGCCAAAGATCTGCCTGTGGGCGGTGTGGTGCATGAAAATGTCCGTATCCACGAAGAATACGGACAAACCGTCTTTGAGAGCGCCTATTTCGACCATTTGGAACGGATCACCGCCTTAAAGGACGCAGGTGTATCATTTATCCTGTTAGAATATTTCAATAAGCTATGGGATATGCGTGCAGCCGTTCTTGCCGCCAAAAGCGTGGATATGCCTGTGTTCGTACTGCTGCGTGTGGATAACGAAGGCGAAACCGAAAGCGGCACCGACTATATTGCCGCTCTCATCACACTGCAGGCATTAGGCGCAGCGGCTTTTGGTATTGAATGTACCGCTTCGCCCGATATCCTTGCAAAACTCATCAAACGTGCCTTTCCTCACGCCGAGATACCTCTGATCGCGTCAGCAGACTTTTCTGCCTGCTCCGAAAAACAGCTGACCGATCTTGCAGAAAAAGGCGCATCCATCTACATTGACTGTTCGGAAACGATCGAAAAGGAAAAGATCGCTTTTCTGAAATCACTTCCCGTCAAGTTCCGTGAAGACACCGAAAAAGACAGCTATGCAGCTGCGAGCTATCGTGAAGCCTTTTTCCTACCCGATAACATTGAACTTTCCGAGCCGATCCCCTGTGAATATGATATGGCGGATGAGCTGATCGATCTGGACGACTCCTCAGCGAATGCGATCTATTTTATCCTGCACTCCACTGATGATGCGGCGAACATTGCTCATAACGCCCGAATGTCTTATCTGCCCTTTGTCATACATACAGACGATCCGACTGTTTTAGAAGCTGCTTTGCGATATTATCAAGGGCGGCTGATCGTAGATTCACGCTGTGAGATAGATGAAAAGACTTTGCAGGAGCTGCTTGAAAAATACGGTGCTGTCCTGTATTGATCTGAGTGATAAACAATTGTGAACGGAGGAATGTTTCCATGAAAAATAAACCTTTTCTGATTTCCGCCATTGTATTCGGAGGACTGGGACTGCTGGTGCTTCTTTTGACTGTCATATCCTTTTTTGAAGGCGACAACCTGATCTCAGGCGCTATTGCTTCTTTGCTGAACCTTAGCAAAGATTCCTTCAATGATGCGACTATGGCGCAAGTCGCTGTCGTTTTCTTTATACCGACATTCATCTTTGCTTTCAGAACGCTTGCAGACGAAGACGAAGCAACCGCAAACAAAGCCATAAGCGCTGAAACAACATCTGAAACGCCGATCACCGTTGTCAGAGATCCCATTTCCGTAACCGATCCGGAAACAGATACAAAACAGTCCGACAATTCCATCACCGAAGCCGAGGTAACAGAAGATCTTTCAGAATAATATTATATCATAAAAAAGCACGCAGCAGTCGTTTTGCAAGCCGCGTGCTTTTTTGTATCTGCCAGTGATCCCGAACGCAAGCAGCTCGCCGCATTTTGTGATAATTTACCTCATTCTGCACCACATAACCAACTTTTTCCATGCGTCCAAATGCTTGTCAAACAACGATCCGATATTCATCGTTCTCGATTATCAGATCAAAAAATAATAAAACGGCGGCTGTGTATCTTTCGGCTCAAAGATACACGACCGCCGATCGTTTTATCAGATAGAGTGAGACGATAAGCCGGGTTCTGTCGTGAACAGCCATCTATCTTGGCAGGGCGTTGCCGCCGCTGCTCAGTGCCACCTGATCAAAGCCATCGGGCCGATGTTCATGCTTTTTTGCGGTGTTGCTCCGGATAGGGTTTACAGGGCCACACAGTCTCCTGTGTGCCGGTGAGCTCTTACCTCGCCTTTCCACCCTTACCTG
>ONYV01000024.1 GCA_900322105.1 uncultured Eubacteriales bacterium
GCCGCCGACCTTGAGGGATTCTACTCTTCTGATATCCAGACGAACAGAGGAATAGAATTTCAGCGCACGTCCGCCGGGCGTTGTTTCGGGATTGCCGAACATCACGCCGACTTTTTCACGGAGCTGGTTGATAAAGATCGCCACACAGTTCAGTTTTGAGATAGCGCCCGCTAATTTTCTGAGTGCCTGAGACATCAATCTTGCCTGCAAGCCGACATGAGAAGCGCCCATATCGCCTTCGATCTCGGCTTTCGGCGCAAGGGCTGCCACGGAGTCTACGACGATCACGTCGATCGCACCCGAACGTACCAGCGCTTCTGTGATCTCCAGCGCTTCTTCACCTGTGTCGGGCTGAGAAACGAGCAGAGAGTCGATATCCACGCCCAGCGCCTTGGCATAAACAGGATCGAGAGCGTGTTCCACGTCAATGAACGCCGCCATGCCGCCGTTTTTCTGACCTTCCGCAATACAATGCAGTGCAAGTGTCGTTTTACCGGAAGATTCGGGTCCGTAGATCTCGGTGATCCTGCCTCTGGGAAGACCACCGATCCCAAGAGCGATATCCAGCGTCAGCGAGCCGGTAGAGATCGCATCCACCTGCATGGACGGATTCTGTCCCAGACGCATGACCGCACCCTTTCCGAATTGTTTTTCTATCTGCGCAAGCGCCGTTTCCAATGCTTTTTGTTTATCGACAGCCATTGTTTTTCATCCTTTCTCCATAGAGCAGCGGCTCTGTTTCTGATGATTTGATTATACAATGTTATGCTTCAATTTGCAAGCGGATATCATATGATATGCCTGCAAAGGGTCACTTTTTAGTACAAGAAATTACCCTGTCAAGTTCCTGTATATCTTTATGCGTCCGTATTTTTTCCATATTGCTGTGTTCCATCAGAAAAGTGACCGCATCGGCTTGTGTTTCGCCGATCTCCAGCACCATACAGCCGCCGCTTTTGAGTTTATCTGTCCAGCACTCGGCAATACAGCGGTAGAACATCAGCCCGTCCTCACCGCCGCAAAGTGCCGTTTTCGGCTCGAACTGCACTTCCGTTTGCAGAGATGCAAGCTCCTCTTCTCTGATATACGGCGGATTGGAAACAACTGCGTCAAAATATCCGTTGTCAAAGTCCTTATGACAGTCAAAGATATCGCCGCAGACTGCCCTGACGTTTGTCAAAGCATATCTGCGGATGTTTTTTTCAAGATAGGAAAAAGCGGCTTCTTCCTTTTCAACTGCTGTGATCTCCGCTTTCGGAAAGGCAAGCGCCAAGGTGATCGCTATGATGCCGCTGCCCGAACACAGATCGATGATCTTCGCATCTGTGTTCCCTTTCAGCATTTCAAGACACCGCTCTACCGCCACTTCCGTATCATCTCTCGGAATCAGCACACCCTGACCGACACAAAATTCATGTCCCATAAATGTCCATCTGCCAAGAATATATTGCAGCGGCATACCTTTTTCACGCTGACACAGCGCATCCGACAGTACCTCTTCGCTCTCTTTCGGAAAAACACAGGCCGCCTTTTCCAACAGGGCAAGGCGGTCGAGTCCGAATAATTCCTGCATCAGTGTTCTTGCTTCAAACGGCGACAGCTTCGCTCTTGCCAAAGAAAATGCTTCCCGTACCGTCATCTGATAATATCCTCACCGTTTTCGGGGATGACGTCTTTCATTGCGGCGATCGCCACTTCGATCATCTCGTCTTTGGGTTCTTTTGTGGTGAGATGCTGCATCCACATACCGGGCGCTGCGATGATATGTGTGATGATATTATCGTGTCTGCCGCAGATACGGATTAGTTCATAACCGATGCCCACCGTGACCGGCAGAAGAAGGATCTTGACAGCGGAACGCAGCCAGACGTTGGTAAAGGGAATGAACAGACCGATCAGAATACCCACGATCAGCATCAGTACAATGAAGCTGGTACCGCAGCGAGGATGAAATCTTGTCTGTTTTCTGACGTTTTCCACATTCAGCTCCAGACCGTGTTCATAGCAGAAGATCGTTTTATGTTCAGCGCCGTGATACTGGAACACTCTTTTGATGTCCTTATTGAGCGTCACCAGCGCCATATAGATCAGAAAGAGGACGATACGCAGAATACCCTCAAACGCCGAACGCCAGATCATATGGTCGTTGAGCGCAGGCACAGCGTTTGCCAACAGATTGAACAGCCATGTCGGCACAAAGAAGAAGACCGCCACACAAAACAGCACAGCCACCGTCGTCGATATGCCCATGATCACGCCGACTGCCTTTTCGCCAAAATGCTTATCCAGCCACAGATCAAGCTTGCTCGGTTCTTCTTCGATCCCTGCGGCCTCTTCTCCCTCGATCATCTTATCCGCCGACATCATCAGCGCTTTGTTGCCTGTCACAAGGGAATCGATCATTCCTGCAACACCTCTGAGGATCGGCAGCCGCAGAATCTTATACTTCTGTGTCAGGTTCAGCGGCTTGATCTCTTCCAGTTCAATGCTGCCGTCCGTTCTTCTGACGCCGACCGTAGATTTCAGCGGTCCCCTCATCATGATCCCTTCCATCAGCGCCTGTCCGCCGATAGACGTGATCCTCTTTGTTTTTTCCCTTTTCATTCCTATCCACTCCTTTTTATGGCAAACAACTTCGTCCTGCGGCTTTGCGATCTTCAAACGATCACGATACGCAGACCCGACTCATGCATTGTGTTCTGTTTTCTCTGTCTCGTCAGTATGACTGTCTTCTTCGGATTTCGGCGGCACAATGGGGATGCTGATGGTCACGGTCGTACCGACATTTTCTATGCTGTCGATATTGAGCGTACCTTTATGCAGCTTGATGATCTCATCCGCCACCGCAAGACCGATGCCCGAACCCCTGACAGTCTGATTGGCTTTATAGAATTTCTGCTTGACTTTCGGCAAATGCTCGGCAGGGATGCCGCAGCCGTTATCCGCAATGACGATCACAATCTGATCGTCCGCCTGTTCAATGCTGACGTTCACGACCCCTCCCGGAGAAGAGTATTTCAGCGCATTGTCAATGATATTGATAAACACCTGACGCAGACGGTTTCTGTCGCCGATCACAGGCGGCAGCATTTCCGGCTCGTCATATACGATATGTTTATTTTCGGAATTAGCTCTCTCCCTTTGCATATAGATCGACTCGTCCAGTTCTGCCAAAATGTCGATCCTGTCCATGATCAGTACCATTCTGTCCTGCTGGATACGTGAAAAATCGAGTACTTCTTCTACAATGCCGTTCAGACGTTCGGTTTCCTTGATGATGATGCTCAGACCCTTCTGCACGGTTTTCAGATCCTTACAGCCGTCTAACTGCATCGTCTCCGCCCAGCCCTTGATAGCGGTCAGCGGCGTGCGCAGCTCGTGTGACACAGAGGAAATAAAGTCGTTTTTCATTCTGTCCGACGTTCCAAGCTCTCCTGCCATATAGTTGATGGTATCACAGAGATCGCCGATCTCGTCATCATAGAATTTGTTGATCCTTGCCTCAAAGTCACCTTGCGCAATCCGTTTGGCGGTGGTGCTGATCTCCTTGACAGGGCGCACGATCGACCGCAGAAAATAGGTGCTGGACACAAAGATAAAGAACAGGATCAGCACACCGATCAGGCAGACAAAGGAAATGGAGATAAAGATCTTTCTGTCAGCTTCTTCCAGCGACACGACATAGCGTATCGCACCCACAGGTTCGCCGTTATCATCGACCAGCACCCTTGTCACTGCCATTGCATTTTCGCCCGAGCTGAGGTTGCCGTGCCATTCGGAATAGTTGTCAGGCGATTTCAGCGCGGCGGTATAATCGGGCATATTCTGCTGACGGTCAGGCGTAAAGCCTGTTGATGTGATGATCGGCTGACCCTCCTTATTGATAACCATCAGCTCCATCAGCTCTTTATCGGGGAAGTTTTCCACATAAACTCTTGCGGTGCGCAGAAAATCATCCGTATCGTTAAAGATATTGACAAGCTCGGAAGAACGTCCGTTCAGGGTCTGACTGATCCTGCTGTAATATGAATTTTGTATAATAATGGCAAAGGCGACAACTAAAATAAAGAGTATGATCAATATCACGCCAAAGGTATTGATCAGCCACCTTTTAGTGATACCCCTCAAAAAATCACCCCCAGCGTAACTGTCCCCTAAAAGAAACTGCGTGAACAAATACGGCGGTCAATTGCCGCTTTCCCATTTGTAGCCAAGGCCCCAGACCGTGACGATGTATTTCGGAGAGGAGGGTGTGTCTTCGACCTTCATTCTCAGACGGCGGATATTAACATCCACGATCTTCTCTTCGCCCACATATGCTTCGCCCCAGACGTATTTCAGGATAGCGCTGCGGTCAAGTGCTTTGCCCGGATTGGAGAAGAAATACTCCATGATCTGGAACTCCACCTGCGTCAGCTCGATCAGGCGGCCGTTTTTCATCAGGGAATGGTTTTTCAGGTTCAGCACAAAGCTGCCCGACTTGATCTCTTCTTTGAAATTATTTTCCGAACGCATCTCTGCGATCGCCAGCCTTCGATACAGTGCATCGACCCTTGCCACCAGTTCTGTCGGGCTGAAAGGCTTTGTGATATAATCATCCGCCCCCAGCATCAAACCCGATACCTTGTCCATTTCCTGCGTTCTTGCCGAGAGCATGATAATGCCGAGATTGCCGTTTTTCTTTCTCAGCTCCTTGCACACCTGCAAGCCGTCCTTTTCGGGCATCATGATGTCCAGTATCGCAATATCAAAATCACCGTCTGCGGCATCATACTTTTCCAGCGCCACTGCGCCGTTTTCCGCTTCGGTGACGTTATATCCTCCGCGCTCCAAGTTGATCACAACAAATTCACGAATCGCTGTTTCGTCCTCTGCAACCAGTATATTTTTCATATTCATTTCCCCTTTCTGTCCGCTGTTTATATAGCAAAAACAAGTGTTGAAAGTTCATCCTCTGTAATGTTCAGATCATCCTGAGCGTCCGTATGGAAGATCTGCGCAGCGATCACGGCATTTGTATTTTCCATCGGATCGCCAAGCGGATGATAAGACGTATCCTCCGTCATTTTGTTCCACTGCTGTTCGGTAAAGCGTCCGATGGTCAGCAGCTTATCACCGAGTGAGGAAGTTTTGTCATTCCAGAGATAGAACGTAAGCTCTCTGGTTTCGGCGTTGCTTCTGGCAGTCACACTGCCGTTCCATTTCTTCGGAATCACGACATAATAACCGTCTTTCAGGTTCATCACACTGCAAAGCACCGTATTCAGCCTGTCGTCTGCGGCGCTGTACTGATTCCATTCGACCTGATTGCACACGCTTGCACCGTTTTCATCCACAGATGCGCTCATCTGCTTGACGATCGGTATCTCGATCACACCGTCATTATTGATGTCCCTTGAAAAGATCGCTTCGCTTCTCTGCGTCGGGTTATTGTTCGGGTAAGGATAGGTGCTTTCGTTCGTTCCGTTGACAGGATCTCTGAGCGCATCTTTCTGCGCATCATAGCAGACCATCTGCGTACAGAAGGTATTGTCGCTGCGTCTGCCGTCAATGATCACACCGCATTTGATCGCTCCTGCAGAAGTTTCATTCCCGTGTTCTGCGGTGTGTGAAGACCCTTTTGTGTCGGAAGATTCCTGCTGTCTGCTGTTTGAAGCCTGATCTGATGTCTGTAAAGAACTCTCTGTATCGGCAGACGGCAGATACGCATTTGCGGAAGTCCGGTCGGCAGGGTCAGCAGCAGGCGCTGAGGAAGTTATTTGTGAAGCCTCAGCTTTCTCACTGCTTTGCTGTAACGGCTGACCTGTCAGTACTGCCGACGATCCGTCACTTTTTTCGGACGGCGCTGTTTTGCTGTCTGTCCGATCTCCTGCGGAAGTCGATCTCATATTCTCTCCATTCACCGCCACATCGCCGGTCATAATATTGGAAAAGGCGATCACTTCCGAATCGAGCGGCAGAGAATATGTTCCCACAGGACGCTTGTCCGTTTCGGAATATTGCAAAAGCGTTGCCATAGACGGCTTTTCCTGCGTACTCAGTGACAGCAGCAGCAGATCTTCTGTCTGATCTCCCGTCAGGTCGCCTGTCACCAGTTCATCATAAGTCTCATCGATCACCATCTCAAAGGCTTCCTCCGACTTGAAAGAATACGCCGTCAGCGATTTCTGCGCCGAGTTGTAGGAAGTCCAGCCGATGATGATCTCATCGTTTTTATCGCCGTTGATATCCGAAAACATCACCCTGTCCACGCCTGAGCCTGTATTGCTGTAAGTGCCGATACATTTCCATGTATCACTGTCTGATGAATAAGTAATGATGGATACATTGAGCTTTGTATCGTTGTCTGTCGAATACAGCGCCAGCGCATATTCGCTGTCCGTATCGATATTCCGCATCATAATAGCGGAACGGTTCTCGCCCTTCTGCGGATATTTCAGTGTATAGCTGCCGCCTGCCTCAGCGGAGATAATATCCTGAATGGCAGCCTTGTCCCCCGTTGCCCTCGGCGGCCGCAGCAGGGAATCACTGCCCATCGAAGTACCCGAACAGCCGCCAAGTCCTGAAAGGCTTGCCAGCAGCAGCAAAAGGGCAGTTATCCGTTTTGGTCTTGTCAGCATTTAATCACCCTCTGTCGGCATCCCGACCTTTTTGGCGATCAGGAACTTGATCCTGATGCCCTCGTCCGAAAACATTTTTTCATGCTCTGTCATAATGTTATGCTCATATCCCGAATGGTGCAGATCATATGTAATATACGTGATCTCAAAGCCGCATTCCCTGAAATACTCCAGACTTTCTTCAAAGAGCATATCATCGTCCGTTTTGAAATGGATCTCTCCGCCGTCTTTGAGAAAGGTGCGGTACTGCATCAATTGTCTGACGTGGGTCAGGCGGCGTTTTTTGTGCTTCGGGCGCGGCCACGGGTTGCAAAAATTGATATAGATCCTGTCTACCACATCGTTCTCGTTCATCATCAGAAAGATACGTTCGATATTGTGCGCCGTCAGACGTACATTATCGGTGCGCATCATCCCCTCACGGTAAACTCTTTCTACGTTCCTTTTGGCAAGTCCCAGCATTTCATATTTGATGTCCACCGCAAGATAATTATGTTCCTGATCCCGAAAGGCAGCCTGAGAAACAAAGCCGCCTTTGCCGCAGCCAAGCTCCATATACAGCGGCAGCTTCTGAGGAAAGCTGTCGTTCCATTTTCCTTTCAGCGCGTCAGGGTCCTGAATAAAAAACTCAGAAGCCTCTAATTCGGGTTTTGCCCATGGTTTATGTCTGATCCTCATATGCATACACTTTCCTTTTTGCTTATTCAGATTCTATTATACCAAAATATCCTGCGTCTTATTTTCTCTAAAAGAAAAATAAAGATTCTTTTCTGCTTCTCTGTTCTTTCGCAAAACAGCGCAGGGCTGCCCTTCATGTTTTCATGAAAGACTTCCCTGCGCCGAGCAAAAGGGCGACAGAGCATACAAAGTATGCCTGTACTATCCGATCAGCTGTCTGTAACGCAAAGAGTCACAAACAGCAGACAAACGATCAGATACGCAAAGAAAAACGCCGTCAGTCCCAGCAGCACCGCTGCGATCACAGAACCGACTGCTAAGTCTGTTGCGATCGCCAGCAGTGACGCAACGACCGTTCCGATAATGCCAAAATACAGACCGCCGAAATGACATCTCAGGCACTGCTTTTTCGCAGAATCCTCAGGCAGCGCCAAGGCTGCCGCAGAAGTGCCGAGCAGCACGGCAAGAGAAGTCACCAGCACCGCTAAGACAAGCGGAAAGACCGATACGAGCAGAGAATTGATAAACAGCAGCACAACAGCCGCCGCCAGTACCAGCCCCGCAATAATGCCTACCAAGATCATCAGACCGTTCATGCATCTTGCCAGACCGCCTCTGCATCTTCTTTTGCAGTCCCTTTCAACCTCCTGCATACATCCGTTTTCATAGCCGCAGATCATTCTTTTCCCTCTTTTCCTCTTTTTTGGCTCTTGCTTACCCCTACAGAAAACATCCCGCCCCGGTCACGGAGCATTGTCCCGACCTCTGCGCAAAAGCCTTTACATTTTACGCCCGCCGCAAGAGCCTCTCTGTTTGCTGTCCTGCTGTCTTTATGTCTTGCATTCACGCTGTACTTTTTTGAAACTGTCGTCACAATCATACTGTTTTTGTCTTAGACCCATGCCTTTTTATTCTATCATATGAAAAACAGAGAAAATGGTGTTTACTTTTCTGCGAAAGATGTGTATAATAGGGGTGTCCGTTTATGATTTAATTTATTTAACAGAAAGAACAGGGATCAGAACTATGTCTACAAAAATCGGAAGAAACGACCCTTGCTGGTGCGGCAGCGGTAAAAAGTATAAAAAGTGTCATGAAGAGTTTGACGCAAAAATCTCTTATTTCAAAAGTCTGGGACACATCGTCCCCGACCACAGCATCATCAAAACGCCCGAACAGATCGAAAAGATCAAAGAAAGCTGCAAGGTCAACATTGCCGTGCTGGACTATGTGGCACAGCATATTCACGCAGGCATGACGACACAGGAGATCGACGATCTTGTTGCAGAAAAAACCGCCGAATTTGGTGCGATCCCTGCGCCGCTGAATTATGAGGGCTATCCGAAAAGCGTCTGCACCTCGATCAACGAAGTCGTGTGTCACGGCATACCCTCTGATAAAGTGATCCTTAAAGACGGCGACATCATCAACGTTGACGCATCTACCATCCTCAACGGATATTTTTCGGATTCCTCCCGTATGTTCTGCATCGGAAACGTCAGCCCCGAAAACAGAAAGTTAGTCGAAGTCGTCAAGGAATGTGTCGAATTGGGTCTTGAAAAGGTTCAGCCCTGGGGATTCCTCGGCGACATGGGACAAGCCGTCAACGATCATGCGACAGCAAACGGTTATGAAGTCGTTCGTGAGATCGGCGGTCACGGTGTCGGACTGGAATTTCACGAAGATCCGTGGGTTAGTTATGTCACAAAAGCAGGAGAAGATATGCTTCTGGTTCCCGGTATGATCTTTACCATCGAACCGATGATCAATATGGGCACGCACCGTGTAGACGTAGACAAAAACGACGGCTGGACAGTCACGACCCATGACAAAAAGCCTTCTGCGCAGTGGGAGATCATGGTACTTGTCACCGAAACAGGACATGAAGTGCTTTGCTATTAAGCGTAAAGGCATTATACTTTACAGAATAAAACGCCGCCTGCATTGTAATAAAACAGAAAAAAGCTGCTGTACAGTATCTTTTCACGGATGCTGTACAGCAGCTTTGATTTTTGAAAGCCGATGACATATTGGTCTATCAGTTTTAGTAAAGAATCCTTCGCACAAACTCGACGGTTCAGGAAAAGGATCTGCTCCGTATCACTGCCCCGACAGAATGGATCCGGGCAGTGCAAACAAGATCACTTTCCAAGGAAAGCAGCGCCGATGATGCCTGCGTCATTGCCAAGCTGGCAGAGGCAAACCTGCGTCTGCTTGTCGTTATGTTTGGTGTAGCGTTATCGCCCTGATTGCTGACGCCGCCGCCGATGCAGAGGATCTCCGGCTGGAAGATGTTGATGATATTGACCAGACCGCAGCCGAGATAGGAGATATACTCGTCCACGATTGCCTTACCGACCTCACAGCCCTGCAGCATCGCATCAAAAGCCGTCTTGCCGTTGATCTTTGAGGTATCGCCGTCAATGAGCTTATAGAGAATCGAATTGTTGTTATAGGGATTGATGATCGCTTCCTTGGCCATGTTGATCAGACCTGTAGCGGAAGAATATGCTTCCCAGCAGCCCTTTCTGCCGCAGGGACACTGACGGCCGCCGTGATGGATGACCATATGACCCAGCTCTGCGCCTGCATAGTTAGAGCCGCTGTAGATCTGTCCGTCAATGATGATGCCGCCGCCAACGCCTGTTCCGAGGGTGATGACGATCGCATCATTTGCTTCTCTTGCTGCGCCGACCTGATATTCGCCGTAAGCCGCAGCGTTTGCGTCATTCTCCACAAAGACATCCACGCCCAGACGTTCCTTCATCATTTCGCCGATCTTCCAGTTATGAAAATTGAAGTTGCTGGTAAATTCGATCACGCCTGTAGCGCCGTTGACTGCGCCGGGAGCGCCAATACCGACATAATTGATATCGTTTTTGGTCAGTCCTGCGCTTTCCAGAGCCTTGAGCGCCACAGCCGCCATATCATCGCAGATTGCTTCCTGCGAACGGGGAATGTTGGTCTTGCAGCTTGCCTTTACGATAATATTGCCTTCTTCATCAACAACGCCGGCAACGATGTTTGTGCCGCCGAGGTCAATACCGAGATAATACATAGTTTTCTCCTCCTAAAATATATTTCTGCACTTATATTATATCATATTGCACAATTTTTGAAAAGAGGAATTGAAAAAATTAAAAAAATTGTTGTTTTATACAATATATCTATATTTTTCATAGTAATATTGCCATAATACCATTCACTTTTCCCTCACAGTATTATATGGATCTATCATAAGACCGTAAGTGCAAAAAAGACGGCGTACCCTGCGCCGTCCCTGTGCTGCTATTTATGATATTTACTGCCAAGTCTGATCGAGAACGCACGGTAAAGCTGTTCGCAAAGCATCACCCTTGCAAGCTGATGCGGAAACGTCATGTCTGACATGGAG
>ONYV01000260.1 GCA_900322105.1 uncultured Eubacteriales bacterium
CATGCGGTGAGCCGACCAGCCTGCGATCCTTGCGATCGCAAAGATCGGTGTGAACAGTTTCTGCGGCAAATTGAGCATACTGTATACAAATCCTGTATAAAAATCCACATTGGCGCTGACGCCCTTGTAGATGCGGCGTTCCTTGGCGATCACTTCGGGCGCTAAGCGTTCCACCATAGAATACAGACGGAACTCCTTGAGCCTGCCCTTTTCTTCCGACAGCTTTTCCACAAAACCCTTGAAAACTCTGGCACGGGGGTCGGAAATGGAGTATACGGCGTGTCCCATGCCGTAGATCAACCCCGCCTTGTCAAAGGCTTCGCCGTGCAGCAGCTTTGTCAGATATGCCTTGACTTCTTCTTCATCGTCGAAATTGTCGATGCTGTTTTCCATATCTTCAAACATCTTGACGACCTTGATGTTTGCGCCGCCGTGCTTGGGTCCTTTCAGCGAACCGAGCGCCGCCGCAATCGCTGAATAGGTATCCGTACCCGATGAAGTGACCACGTGGGTGGTAAAGGATGAGT
The DNA here is from genome assembly GCA_900322105.1 of uncultured Eubacteriales bacterium. Lineage (GTDB taxonomy): Bacteria > Bacillota > Clostridia > Oscillospirales > Acutalibacteraceae > UBA1213. The sequence continues at coordinate 528 of ONYV01000260.1, forward strand.
TATTGCCGCCGCCGTGTTCAGCATGAAGCACCAGCGCCATATCCAGCAGCTTTGCTTCCAGTTTGGTGTATTGGGAATCGGGTCTGAGCATATACAGGATGTTTTCCGCCGTAGAAAGCTGCGGCTGCGGCGAATGGATAATCAGGCTCTGGTTGCGGTGGTAATGGTTGTATGCCTGATAGCTGTAGACAGAGATCACAGGAAGCATGGCGATGAGCTGTAAGCACTGCCGCAGCACATTCGGCAAAGAGGTGTCGTCAGGATTCGGGTCGTAGGAATAGAGCGTCAGCACACTTCTGGCAAGGGCGTTCATCATGTCCTTGCTGGGCGCTTTTAAGATCACGTCTCTTGTAAAATAGTGAGGCAGTCCGCGGTAATTTGCCAACAGACGGTTGATCTGCTCAAACTGCTCCTGATTCGGCAGACTGCCGAACATCAAAAGATACACGACTTCTTCAAAGCCGAAGCGGTCGTCATGGATAAAGCCCTTTACAATTTCCTCTACGTCAATGCCCCGGTAATACAGCTTGCCGTCACAAGGTACGCTTTCGCCGTTGACCATTTTGCTGGAGCATATTTCGGAGATCTCTGTCAGACCTGCCAGCACTCCTTTTCCGTTAATGTCACGCAAGCCCCGTTTAACATCGTATTTTGCATAGAGGTCTTTTTCTATGCGGTTGTGTGTTCTGCACAGTTCGCTGAGCTCTATCAACTCAGGGGTGATACTAAAAAAGTCATCTCTTGTGATAGCCATTGTTATCATCTCCGTTTGTTTTTGATTTGTGATGATCTGTAAAAGATCGGCGCTGTTTTTTGCCAAACAAGCACACCAAAAAGTTCAGTCATGGTACGATTTGGCAGTCATATGATATTATTATAACAAAAATCTGAAATTTTGTAAACAGTTCAAATGAGTATTTATACATTTTTTATGATATTCGTCTGCATCGTGCAGCGACAGCCCTGAATCACACCCTTTTGTTTCAGTTCGTGATGGATGCGGTTCAGGACATGGCGTTTGTCGCCGCTCCATTTTGGCGCGATCAGCTGATCTCTGCCGCCGTCACCTGTCAGGCGGTGGATGACCATGTCCTGCGGCAAAAGGGCGATGATGTCTGTCAGGATGTCGATATACTCATCCTCTGTCAAGACGGAAAACAGCCGGTTTTGGTACATCTCGGCAAGAGCGGTATTCCTGAGTACATGAAGCAATTGCAGCTTGATGCCGTGAGCGCCGCTTTTGCCGATATAGGCGGCGGTTTCGAGCATATCGTTTCTTTTCTCCTGCGGAAGTCCTAAGATCATGTGGACGATCACCTGTACGCCGATCTCTTTGAGGTGTTTCACAGCGGTATCATAGGTGTTCAGCGGATAACCCCGACGGATGAGCGCTGCGGTTTCGGGGTGTATCGTTTGCAGACCCAGTTCTACCCATACGGGTTTGATGCGGTTCAGCCGCTGCAGCAGTCTGAGCTTATCCTCTTCAAGACAGTCGGGTCTTGTGGCAATCGACAGGCAGGCGATCTCTTCACGCTCTATCACAGGAAAAAACAGCCGCTCAAGATAAGAAACGCTCTGATAGGTATTGGTAAACGACTGAAAATAAGCGATATAGCGGTTTCCGTCAAATTTTCTGCCGACGGTCTTTTTTGCCGATTCGATCTGTTCCGATACGGGAAGTGAACTGTCAGCGGCAAAATCGCCCGATCCGCCCTCACTGCAAAAAATACATCCGCCGAAAGCGATCGTTCCGTCACGGTTCGGACACGTCATGCCGCCGCTGAGAGAAAGTTTATAGAGTTTTTCCCCGAAGGTGTTTTTGAGGTAAGCGTCCAGCGAATAGAACCGTCTGCCATGATAATGCTGCGGCAGTGTCAATGTCTGCATTGTCGTCATTCCTTTGCTATGGTTTGCATCACGGTGTCAATGTCTGCATTGTCATCATTCCTTTGCTATGGTTTGCATCACGGTGTCAATGCCTGCATTGTCGTCATTCCTTTG
>ONYV01000026.1 GCA_900322105.1 uncultured Eubacteriales bacterium
TGTAGATCTTGTTGTGGCGCTCTAAGATGGCGCGGACTTCGTCGGTGGTGATGGCATCAACGCCGCAGCCGAAAGATACGAGCTGCACTAAGTTCATGTCGGGCTGACGGCTGACGAACTCTGCGGCGGCGTACATACGGGAGTGGTATGTCCACTGGTTGAGAACGCCTGTGGTGCGGCGATGCTCATAGATGCTCACCACGTCTTCCGATACGATGGCAACATCAAAGCTGGTGATGAGCTTGTCGATGCCGTGGTTGATTTCAGGGTCGGCGTGATAGGGACGGCCGGCCAGAACGATGATGCGCTTGTTTTCGGAACGCGCCTTTTTGATGATTGCCTGACCAAACTGACGGATGCGGCGCAGATAGTCGGCATATTCTTCATAAGCTGCGGATGCTGCCTCTTTGACTTCTTTTAGTGTGATGTCGGGATAGAGCTTCTGAAGAAGGGGACAGATCTTTTTCGGAAAATCTTTCGGGCGGTGGATGCCGACAAAATCGTGGAAAAATCTGATGTCCGAGATCTTGTCGACGTTGGCGGCGATAACTTCGGGATAGTAGGCAACGACAGGACAGTTGTAGTGATTGTCGCCTAAGTTTTCATCAAAGTTATAGGACATACAGGGATAGAAGATATCCTTGATGCCGTTATCGAGCAGCCATTGTACATGACCGTGTATCAGCTTTGCAGGGAAGCAGACGGTGTCGGAGGGGATGGTCTGCTGACCGTTGAGATAGAGTTTTCGGTTGGAAAACGGGGATGTGACGACTTCAAACTGCAGTTTCGTCAGGAAAGCGTGCCAGAAAGGCAGAAGCTCAAACATATTCAGTCCCAGAGGGATGCCGATCTTTCCGCGCTTGCCGGGTTTCGGAACATAGGTTTTCAGAAGCCGGAGCTTGAACTGGTAGATATTCATGCTCTCGTCAGGCGACTTTTTGGTGACGGGCTTTTCGCAGCGGTTGCCTGCGATGAACTTTCTGCCGTCGCTGAAGGTATTGACGGTCAGGCGGCAGTTGTTGCTGCAGCCGCCGCAGTTGACGGAGCGTATTTCATGTGTGAAACTCTTTAAGTGCGGAAGATCGAGGATCGTAGAGCGGTGCTTGTCGGTGCATTTTTCTTTCGCATACAATGCTGCGCCGTAAGCGCCCATCAGACCTGAAATTTCGGGACGGATAACGTTAGTGCCCATTTCCTGCTCAAAAGCACGCAGCACGGCGTCATTCAGGAAAGTGCCGCCCTGCACAACGATCTTTTTGCCGAGTTCGGCAGGACTTGCCACACGGATGACCTTATACAGCGCATTCTTGACAACGCTCAGGCACAGACCTGCGGAGATATCCTCGATGGTAGCACCGTCCTTTTGCGCCTGCTTGACAGAGGAGTTCATAAATACGGTGCAGCGTGAGCCGAGGTCGACAGGCTGTTTGGCAAGCAGACCGAGTTTTGAAAATTCTTCCGAGGAATAGCCGAGAGCGTTGGCAAAAGTCTGCAAAAACGAACCGCAGCCCGAAGAACAGGCTTCGTTGAGGAAAATGTTGTCGATTGCGCCGTTTCGTATCTTGAAGCACTTGATATCCTGACCGCCGATGTCGATGATGAATTCGACATCAGGCATAAAGCTTCGGGCAGCGGTCAGGTGAGCGATAGTCTCGACAACGCCGATATCTGCGCCAAAGGCGTTTTTGATGATCTCTTCGCCGTAGCCTGTGACAGCAGAGCCTGCGATTTGGATGTCGGGGTTTATCTCGTAGATATGCTCTAAAAAGCTCTTGACGATCGGAACGGGGTTGCCGCTGTTGGGGAGATACTCGGAATAGAGCAGAGTGCCGTCTTTGGCAGTGACAACGCCTTTGACGGTGGTGGAGCCTGCGTCAATGCCGATGAATACTTTGCCGTGGTGATCTTTCAGCTCGCCTCGTCTGACGGTGGCTTTTGCGTGACGTTTGCGAAATTCGTCCAGCTCCTTCCGGTTTTTGAAAAGCGGCTTGTTAAAAGCAAAGTTGCCCGAACCGCGGTAAACGGAGATCTGCTTGATGACTTTATCTAAATCAACAGGCTTGCAGGCGCAGAGAGCCGCGCCCATAGAGACATAATACAGGGAATTTTCGGGACAAAGCCCTGTCGTTTTCAGTGACTTGTCAAAGCTCCTCCGAAGTTCGGGAATAAAGGTCAGCGGACCGCCGAGGTAAACGACGTTTCCTTTGATCTCTCTGCCCTGCGCAAGACCTGCGATCGTCTGGTTGACGACAGCGCCGAAGATGCTGGCGGCGATATCTGTTTTTTTAGCACCCTGATTCAGCAGCGGCTGTATGTCTGTTTTTGCAAATACGCCGCAGCGTGAGGCGATGGTGTAGATCTTTTCGTGCTGTGCGGCAAGGTCGCTGAGCTCTTCGATGGGTACGTTCAGCAGCGTTGCCATCTGGTCGATAAAAGCGCCCGTACCTCCTGCGCACGAACCGTTCATACGAACTTCCATGCTGCCTGAGAGGAAGAGGATCTTGGCGTCCTCGCCGCCCAGCTCGATGATAACGTCCGTATCGGGGATAAGGGTCTTTGCGGCGACACGGGTAGCGTAGACTTCCTGGATAAAGTCGATGCCGCAGACGTCTGCCACGCCCATGCCGGCAGAACCCGACATAGCGATCTGCGCATCCTCCGCTTCGGGTAATTCTTTGCGCAGCCTTTTGAGAAGCTCCGATATTTTTTCGGTGATCTGTGAATAGTGCCGCTCATACACTTTGTAGAGCAGCTTGTTGTTTTCGTCAAGCGCAGTGCATTTGACGGTAGTGGAGCCGATGTCCAATCCGATCCTTATCATTCGGCATTCCCTTCCTTTCTGAAAGCAGCGGTATTCTGTGAAGATACTGCCATGTCCCTGACGCTGCATAATGAGCGTGGCATCAGAGGAGATGTTTGTCTGAATACAGATATGGTGTATGATGCAGGCTGTTTTTGAAAAACAGCGCTGAGTGGAGATCTTAGTAAATCGTGCTGCTCTGTTCATTATACATGATTACGGTGAAAAAAACAATAAGCTGCCCGAAAAGAATCATGGCAGGCAGGACGGTTTTTTTGGATAATACTATGAACGGTCAGGGGAATGCAGGAGATGTCCGACAAAATTGTTTGTATTCTTACAGTGACGGCTGAGCCGTTTTCTTGCTATGAAAAGTTTTGAAGAAATGGCAAATGCAGGAAAAAAGGGCGCGAGGCTGCAAAAAAGAGTCGGTTGAAATCTGTATAAATTGCTACTTATTTTGAGAAATGCATAAAAAACTTGACATTATGCTAAGGATTAGTATAAAATATACCTTGGAAGTATGGGCTTTGATGTCCTGATTCCGAAAACGGTTTTATACCTTATCTGTTGGTTTCATCTCAATGCTGCTGTTGAGATCGGTCATATTCTATTTTACATTTTCCTGTTTTGGAATAAAGCTGACTGCATAATGCTTTGATATTTATATTCTCCCCGACTCTGTCGGGCGGTGCGCGGCAAATATTGCCGCTGCTGTGATAGTTTGATCTGCCAAACTGCGAAAATGGCGCTTGTTGGCAGGGTCATATTGCGTTACCCGAAATTTGAGCCGCAGAGGATCGTTGTACCTTGGCGGTGATGGAGGCGTTTTTGTTAAAGACAGGCTGAAAAGAAAAACGGATGGAATATTTCCTCTCGCGGCACCTTGGGCTGATTGGATAGAGCTTTACAACGGTATAGGAACATCGGAAACAAACAAAAATCCATCAATCAAAACTCAGGAGGTGTCAGTTTACTATGGAACCTATTGTTGCCATTATTCTCATTATTCTAGTGGCGGGAATAGTAGGAACGGGAGCTTTCTTTGCCGGTATTCAGTATCGGAAGCTCAGCGTGAGGCGGAGGCGACCAAAAAGGAAGCCGTGATCGCAGGCAAGGACGAGGCGCACAAGCTGCTTTCGGATGCGGAGCATGAAGCGGCAGACCGCAGAAAAGAGGTTCAGCGTCAGGAAAGAAGGATACAGCAGAAAGAAGAATCTGTTGACAAAAAGCTGGAAAACTTAGAGAAAAAAGACGAGATCATTAATCAGAAGATCAAGGCTGCCGAGGAGCGGCTGCAGGAAGCCGAAAAGCTCAAGCAGGGTCAGATGGATGTGCTCGAAAAGATCTCAGGCTTTACTCAGGAACAGGCAAAGGCTTATATTCTCGATAATCTGGAGGACGACCTTGCGCATGAAAAGGCTGTCAAGATCATGGAGTATGAGCAGAAGACCAAGGAACAGTGCGAAAAGTCTGCAAGAGAGATCATCTCCCTTGCCATTCAGCGTGTGGCTGCCGATCATGTCAGCGAGTCTACCGTTTCGGTGGTGCCGCTGCCAAGTGATGAAATGAAAGGCCGCATCATCGGACGTGAGGGACGCAACATTCGCGCGATCGAAACACTGACGGGCGTTGACCTCATCATTGACGATACGCCTGAAGCGATCACCCTGTCCTGCTTTGAGCCTGTCAAGCGTGAGATCGCAAGAGTGACGCTTGAAAAGCTGATCGCAGACGGCCGTATCCATCCTGCAAGGATCGAAGAAATGTATGAAAAAGCCCGCCGTGAGGTGGAGTATATGATAAAGTCCGAGGGTGAAAGAGCCATCATCGAGGCAGGCATCAACGGCATCCATCCCGAACTGGTCAAGCTGCTCGGACGGCTGCATTTCCGCACCAGCTACGGTCAGAACGTGCTGGATCACTCCCTTGAAGTGGCTTATTTAGCAGGTATCATGGCGTCCGAATTGGGTCTGGAGCCGACAATGGCGCGCAGAGCAGGGCTTTTGCATGATATCGGCAAGGCGCTCGATCATGAGATCGAAGGTTCTCATATCGAGATCGGCGTAGACGTTGCGCGCAAGTATAAAGAAAGCGAGATCGTTGTTCATGCCATCCATGCCCACCACGGAGATGTGGAAGCAAAAACCATCATCGCTTGTCTGGTACAGGCGGCAGACGCTATTTCCGCTGCCCGCCCGGGCGCAAGACGTGAAAATCTGGAAAACTATATCAAGCGTCTTGAAAAGCTTGAAGAAGTTGCATCCTCCTTTGAGGGCGTTGAACGCAGCTTTGCCATTCAGGCAGGACGTGAGATCAGGATCATCGTCAAGCCCGAGACCATCAAGGATGACGATATGGTGCTGCTGGCGCGTGATATCTGTAAGAAGATCGAGGACGAGGTAGAATACCCCGGTCAGATCAAGGTCAACATTATCCGTGAATCCCGCGCGATCGAATACGCAAGATAAATTTTTGTGAACATACAGCAGAGAGTAATGCACCCGAAAGGTTTTTTGCATTATTCTCTGCTTTTTGCTTTTGAAAAACGCAAAGAAAGAGCAAAACGGATGCCGGTCGGTTTTGTGTGAGCGAAGCGCTTGAAAATGACGAAGAAGATGAAATTATTTCTGACATGAGAGCGGATAGGTCTTGTATTTTCAGGCGGCGTCAAGTATAATAAACTGTGTATGATCAGAACAGATTTTGCAGGGGTCACGGGCTGATCGCCTGTGACGGATAATAGACTTTCTCGGAAGTTTCCGAGGAAGTCTGACAATAAAAGAGGGAAAAAGAAAAAAGACAAGGCTTTAGTGAAAGCGCAGGCGGATCAGAATATGGTCTGCGCTTTTTAGCCGCAAGCAACAAGGAGGAATCTACATGAAAAAATTTGCTGCCGTTCTTGCTGCAGCGCTCATTGCGCTATCGGTGTCACTGACGGTTTCTGCGGAGCCTGAGGATGAAGGATCTCAGCAGTCGGTGGAGTCTGTCGCTTCTGCGGAAGAAAACGAGGGTTCAGAGGATGCGGATCAAACAGAAGAGTCTGACGGGGATGCGCAGGAATCTTCTGCGGCGCAGGAAAACAGCGCGCAGCCATCGCAAACTCCCGCCGATACGGCAAAGGAAAGCGATCCGCCCTCGGCATCAAGCGCAAAGCTGACGGAATACCGTGTCAAAGAAGCAGGAATGAACATCGGCATTCCGTCGGATATGTATGTGATCACCAGAGATACCGACAAGGATGATCCTGTGCTGGCAGTCAACCGCACCACCAAGGAAGAAGTGACGAAGCGTTTTGAAGAAAACGACATCTATCTGCGTGCCAACACCAGAGATTTTGCCTGTGTGGTCAACGTCACTGTTTCGGAAACGGCGGATACCAAAACGATCGGTGACCTTTCGGCTCTGAGCGAAGAAAACCTGAAAAATATCGTGAATAAGCTGCTCGAAAGCGACATTTATAAAAGCTGCTCCAAACAGACTTATAACGGCGTGCTGTTTTTGGCATTCTCCATCGGATATGACAATAACGGTACCAAAACACAGGGCGTTCAGGAATATACGATCGTAGACGGTAAAAATATCAAGATTACCTATCAGTCTTCTGCTGAAGGAAACGACCCGAATAAACCGCTGTTTTCAAGAATAATGAAGACCGTGTCCTTTGAACGCGCTGCGGTTTCTGAGGTCTCCGCAGCAGAAAAGCCGCTGAATTTCAGTCAGATCGACATCCGCTATATTTATCTGACGGTCGCTTCAGTTCTTGCGCTGATTGTGCTGATCGTGATGATCGCCGCAGGCGTCAGCTATCGGAAGTCGAAAAAAACGCCGCCGAAGAAACCGAAAAAAAAGAGATCGCCGCCTTCACAGGATTCGGCAGTAAAAAAGAAGGATGACAGTCCAAAGGATATTTTTTCGGATACGGAAAAAGAGAAAAAGAGAGATAAAAACACCGTTTCGGGGTATCGTGAGCCAAAGCGGGGAACGGTGACGCTGAAAAAAGAGTCAGGCACAGACGATGCCGACGAAAAAGAGGAACTCCCCGAGATCAAGGCAAAACCGATGACCTATGAAGTGGTGATGGAGGAATTCAGTTCATCCAAAGCCGACCGAAACAATGATACAAAAGCCGTATCGGATACAGAGCAGGAAAACGATGCGCAGGATTTCTTTGACGATGAGATCGTCTATGTTGATGGCAGCGAAAAGCTCTTTGACAGTACCTCGCAGGAAAAGACAATGACGGAAGACAAAGCGGAACAGGCGGAAACAGAGTTGTCGCCCTATGAACAGCGGTTCGGCAAAAACAGAAAAGCGCCTGCTGCAGCAGAAGACAAAACAGCCGCAGAAAATGCGTCCTCTCTCTATGAAAAGCAGTTCGGAAAAGGAAACACTGCGCAAAACAGTGACGACAAGACATCTGCCGAGCAACATACGGCGGATGGAGAAGAACAGACGGAAGTGAAAGCGGTATCCGAATCGCCTTTCTTTGCAAAATTTTTGGAGAAGCTGAAAAACACCAATGAAGAGATCGCACCCGAAATTGACGAAATGGAGCGCAGGGAATCACGGCTGCTGAACAGGGGAGATGTCCCGTCTGACGAAGAGGAAAGCAAAAAAAAAGAAAAGTCCAAGAGTAACATAGAGCTTGAGATCTCCAAGGCGGCAGACGGCGCTCTGATCATCGGCGCAACCAGTGAAGCGGACGGAAAGCCTGTCGATATCGAGATCAGGGACGCTTCCCATTACCGTGAAGAAGAAGATCGAAAGTTAGCAGAAATGGGCTTTGAAACGGCTCGTCAGAATGAGATATATAACGCCAGAACCAAGGAAATGGAAGAAAATCCGTTTATCGTCAAAGCAAAATCGGACGTAGAGAAAGAAAAAGAACAGCAGGAAACGCCCGAAACGAACGCAGATGAACCGTCAGAGTCTGCCGAACCGTCTGAGATCAAGGCGGAAGAAAGTCAGGACAAAACAGAAGAAAGTCAAAGCAAGACAGAGGAAACTGCGGCCGAAGCTGACGGAAATCAGGATGCAGCAAGACCCGAAATAAAAAAATCGTCAAAAAGAAAACGCAGATCAAAAAACAGACGCAGAACTGCTGCTCGGAATGAGCCGAAGGAGGAAACAGAAATGTTAAAACCAATCTCTGAATTTGAACGTGAAACAGGTATCGCTTTTGAAAGACCGCTGGAACGTCAGTCACCCATTGTTCCGATGAACACGTCTTTCACACAGATCCCTCGTCTGGAAAGTGTGAACGCAGAGGAGTATAACAGGCAGTATGAGGAAATGATGCGTTCCATGCCAAAAAACCATGCCTATGCGCAGCGATTCAGTACGCAGGAGGTCTCTCAGCCTGCCGCTCAGGAGCCTGAGCCTGAAACAGACGAGCCGATCTTTGCAGAAACGGATGTCACTGCGCCGACAGAGCAGACTGCACCTGCACCTCTTGAAGAACCTGACGAAATGCCGATGCAGCCTGAAGAAGAAGTGCCTGCAAAGACACCCGAAGAAGAACCGCAGCAGACATCAAGCTTTAGCTTCTATCAGGGCTATGAGGAAGAAGATCCTTTTTCCGAGCTTCCCAAGGGAGAAGAAGTCATCATAAAGGATCATAAGAAAAAGAGCAGCATCCCCTTTGGCGAAAGACTGAAACGGTCTTTGGGAAAACTCTTCGCTTCTGACGATGTTTATGAGGATGAGGAGGAGGAAGAATGAGCAGTATCCTGATCAAAAATGTCCGCATCCTTGACCCTGCGAACCGTCGGGATGAGATCGGGGAGATCGGTATCAAAGACGGCAGATTTGTCCTGCCGCAGGATATCGACGCAGATGCCGAAGTGATCGACGGCAGCGGCGTGACGGCTTCCCCCGGACTGATCGACCTTCATGTTCACCTCAGAGACCCGGGACAGACCGAAAAGGAAGATATTATCACAGGATGCAGAGCGGCAGCCGCAGGCGGCGTGACGCAGCTTCTGGCGATGCCGAATACCGTTCCGTCTGTAGATTCACCCGAAACGGTTCGCTATATCATCGAAAAAGCAAAAAATGCTGATGCCAAGGTACACGTGGTCGGTGCGATCACAAAGGGACTGAAGGGCCACGAAGCAACGGATATCCGCGCGCTTGTTGAAGCAGGTATTTCCGCACTGTCCGATGACGGTGTGCCTGTGCTGGATACTTCTATCATGGTGGAAGCCATGAAAACGGCATCACAGCCCGACATTCGTATCCCTGTAACGGCTCACTGTGAAGATCCGTACTTAGCAGGGGGCAAGGTGAACGAGGGAGAGATCTCACGCACTCTCGGCGTAAAAGGAATGCCTGCGGCGGCAGAGGACGCAGGAACGGCAAGAGAACTGGCGCTTGCGGAAGCCTATCATGTGCCGATCCACATCTGCCATGTCAGCACTTGTACGTCTGCTGCCATGATACGTGACGCAAAAAAACGGGGCGTTGCCGTTACCGCAGAAACAGCGCCGCATTACCTCATGCTGACAGAACAGGAACTGTTAAAGAGAGATGCGGATTATCGGATGAATCCGCCGCTGAGAACGGAGCGTGACCGTCTGGCGATGATCGAAGCGCTCAGGGACGGCACGATCGACTGTATCGCTACCGACCATGCGCCGCATACGCCCGAACAGAAAGCAGATTTCGTTTCTGCGCCCAACGGCTCGATCGGTATGGAAACATCCTTTGCCGCAGCCTATACGGTGCTGGTGAAAGGCGGCGTGATGAGCGAAGCGGAGCTGATCCGCAAGATGTCCGTCAATCCTGCTGCGATTTTGCACACCTACGGCGGAACGCTGACGATCGGCGAGCAGGCGGATCTGATGCTCTATCAGCAGGAGGACTGGACAGTTGACCCGGAAAAGCTGCACGGCAAGTCGAAAAACACACCTTTCAAAGGACTGACGCTCAGCGCAAAAGTAAAGCTCACGATCTATCACGGCAGGATCGTCTACCGTGATATCTGAAACCAATATAACTATAACGGAGGAATGCACTATGTCATTTGACAGACTGATCGAAGGGATCAAAAGAACCAATAACCCGACCGTAGCAGGTCTTGACCCGAAGCTGGACTATATCCCTGATTTTATCAAGGAACAGGCGTTTGCACGGTACGGCAGGACGCTGGAGGGCGCTGCGGAAGCGCTGTTTGTCTTTAACAAAGGATTGATCGATGCGCTGTGTGATATCGTGCCTGCCGTCAAGCCGCAGGCAGCTTATTATGAGATGTACGGCTGGCAGGGTGTCAGAGCGCTGGAAAAAACCATTGCCTATGCCAAAAGCAAGGGAATGTTCGTGATCACGGACGGCAAGCGCAATGATATCGGCACAACGATGGAAGCCTATGCAAAGGCGCACCTTGGAGAAACTGCAGTAGAGGGTGAAGTGTTTGAGCCGTTCGGCGGTGATGCGCTGACAGTCAATGCTTACCTTGGTACAGACGGCGTAAAGCCCGTGCTGAACGTCTGCAAGGAAAAGGACAAGGGCTTGTTCATCCTCGTCAAGACTTCCAATCCTTCCTCAGGCGAACTGCAGGACAGAACCCTGGACGACGGACTGACGATCTACCGCACAATGGGCGGTATGTGTGAAAAATGGGGCGAAGAACTGATGGGACAGTATGGCTACAGCGGCGTTGGCGCTGTTGTCGGCGCAACCTATCCTCAGCAGCTTGGCGAGCTGAGAAAAGAACTGCCGCATACTTTCTTCTTAGTACCCGGTTACGGCGCACAAGGCGGCGGCGCAAAGGATGTGGCGCCTGCGTTTGATGAAAACGGTCTTGGTGCGATCATCAATTCCTCTCGCGGCATCATGTGCGCATGGAAAAAAGAAGAGGGTCTTGACCCTGCGGAATATGCTGCGGCAGCGCGCAGAGAAGCTATTCGTATGAGAGATGAGATCACTGCGGAGTGCTGTCATGGAGTATGAAGCGGTATTGCAGGGTAACTGGGAAGAAAGAGGCGTGATCGGCAGCAGGATCGAGATCAGCGGCAGCGGCATCGTTTTTCTCTGGCAGGGCGGTGAAGTGCTGAAAACCGTCTTTACAGCGGAAAAGCATGATGATGTGATCGAACTGAAGCTGAAAGAAAACGGTCTGCGCTATGCGTCTGCGCAAAGTGATTATGCGTCCGTCGAGCGTGTTTTTTACGAAAACGGCAGACTGCATTATATCAAGAACTTTCCTATCACGGGTCTTTCGGAGGACGTGATGGAAAAAACCGACCGTTCACGCTATGGTGATCTCAGGATCGATGATACCCTGCTCAATAAAATTCAGGGCAAGTGGAGCGATAAAAGCGGCTTTACACGTCTGACGATCGAAAAAGACCGGCTGCGTTTTGACGATAGGATCATTCCGATCCATGCTGCGGTCAAAGCTTACCGCAGTTACGGTGAGGATTTCGCTGTGATCGCCCACGATCCTGCTGTACACGGCATTGGTTATTATTCCGATCTGGTATATGCGGACGGAGTGTTGAAGGGGTATATTCTTGTGTGCGATGTGGGAATGCACGATGTCGCACTGCATCATGTTCCCTGAATGGCATCTCCCTGTGCAAAAAATGAAGCATTTTTTACATAACTTTACATTTTTTTCATAAAGAATTATATCTTTATTAACGATTTGTTTATCAATCGCTTATGAAATCATACTATACTGATTCTAACGAAATGTTCGGATCTTTAGGATCGTATGATTAAGATTCCAAAAAGCCCTGTCGTTTCGGACAGGGCTTTTTTTGGGGATCGATACAGAGGCGGTTTAGTTATGTCAGTAGGACTCATTCTGGAAGGCGGCGGCAATCGCGGCGCTTATACTGCGGGCGTGCTGGATGTATTGTCGGAGAATGATATTTATATTCCCGACACATACGGCGTTTCCGCAGGCGCCTGCAATGCTATGTCGTATCTTTCCAAGCAAAGAAAAAGAAATTATCATATCTATATGGACTATGCGTCCGACCCTCGTTACAGCGGTATCAGGCTGCTGATGAAAACAGGCAGTCTGTTTGGGTTCGATTTTATTTTTGGCGAGCTTGCCGAAACGCTCCTGCCCTTTGATTTTGATGAATTTGAAAGAACCTCTATGAAGCTGCATATTTGCGCAACGGATGTTGAAACAGGAAAGCCTGTTTTTTTCAGCAACCGTGATGTCAAAATGGGCGACTGCCGCGCACTGATCGCATCGGCGTCGATGCCTATGGTTGCAAATATTGCCGAGTTGAACGGATACAAGCTGTTAGACGGCGGCATTACGGCGCCGATCCCGATCGACTTTGCGATCAAAGACGGCATTCAGAAAAATATTGTCGTTTTAACAAGAGATCGCACATTTGTCAAAAAAGACAAGCCTGATGTCCCTTTGTTTTTGCTCAAGAGGAAATACAAAGCCTATCCGAATCTCATAAAAGCCATACTGGATCGTCCGAAGATCTACAATCGTGAACGTGCACTTTGCTTTGAAGAGCAGGACAAAGGAAATGCGCTGCTGATCGTTCCCTCCGAGCCGATCAACATCAAGCGTCAATCCAAAAACACCGAAGAGCTGGAAGCACTTTATCAAATGGGCGTTCGCGACACCCAACAAAAATTAGTCGAAATCAACCGCTTTATAGCCATGAACACCCCATAGCGCAGAGCCTGCGCTCCCCTGTGGGGAATCATCGGTATTCTTTCTTCGTATCGCCGTCGCAGGCTATAAAAGCCTGCTTTGGGCTTACATTTACAGAATTGTTGCTTTACCGCACTAATAAATCAGACTTCCTCGGGAACCGGAGAAGTGCCGTATTACGCAGATGAGACAAGTAAGACGGTGCTTCGGAAGTTTCCGAGGAAGTCTGTTATTATGGAAGGCGTAATCAGGGAAACGGATCAGCCGCGCTTTGTGTTGGTGATATAAGCGTTAGCGGTCTGGACGACTGTGATCTTGAGGCTGTTGT
>ONYV01000025.1 GCA_900322105.1 uncultured Eubacteriales bacterium
CCGAAGGCTATTCGGGCTGGATCGAAAAGTAAACAGCATTTTCAGCAACAGCAAAGACCTCTCCTTTTCAGATCATTTCTGTAAAAGAGAGGTCTTTTTGCGTATTCTTAGAAACCGCCTGACGTTACATCTGCGGCACTTTTTTGCGGTATTGACAATACTGTTTCTGTATGATCGGATCAGTCATCCGATCGGGAATGCGTGGTATCTGTCACATCCGCCTTGTCTGCCCTGCGCCGTTTTCTGACAGCGATCAATGCGATCGCCGCTCCGCTCAGGGCTGCTGCGGATATTCCCGAAACAGCGGCAGCGCTGCCCGTATTCGGCAGACCGTCAAAGCTGCTGAAATTACTGTGATGCGTTTCCGACTGCGAAGCGCCGCTTTCATTGGCAGGAAGGACATGATTGCCCGAGATCACCTTCACGCCGATCTCTGCCGAGCCGTCTTCAAATTTCAGCGTCAGTGTATTGTCACCGTCCCTGAGAAGCTCCAGATAGGCAGGTTTCAGCGTAACTGTGCCGTTTTTGATCTCCATCTCATCGCTGCCGGAATCGGAGAGCAGTCTGCCGTTCCTGCGGACAGAGAGGGTCTCTGACTGTGAGTTCGTATGGATCACGATACCGCTTTTGCTGCCTCGTTTCCATGTAAAATTGCTTTGATCCGTTTGTATCACGGTATCGATGTTTTTCTTGTCTGTGACGGTAACATTGATCCCAATCTCACCGTCTTCAAAGGACAGCACTAAATGATTCTTACCGACATCCAACTTTCGCAGATAGCGTGAAGTGATGCCGACTCTGCCAAGGAAGATACTCACACCGATATCCTTGTTGGTGGCAAGCGTTTTTCCGTTTTTGAGCACCGCTACCGTTGACGAGTCGGAATTTGTGTGTACGGAAATTCCTGTCAGCTCGCTTTTATCCCACGTAAACTCTGTCGTATCCGCTGTCAGCCCTTTGCTTTTGTCGGAAGAATCGCCGACGACATCGACCGTCAGGCGAATATTGCCGTCCTGCATTTCCAGCGTCAGCTCGTTTTTACCGTTACTGAGCGTTTTCAGCAGTGACGGACTGATCTTGATCCTGCCGTCCTCATAGGTCAGTTCAGCGCTGAAGCGGCTGTCGGAAAGTATCTTTTTACCGCTGCGAAGGACAAATTCCTTTGCATTGGTATTGACAGCGATCAATACAGGTCTGTCACTGTTTCTGTCCCATGTGATGGTCGTTTCATTGGTAAACGGCGCAAAAGGTGAATTTGTGTCATCTTCATTCGTCACAAAAATATCGAGCGTGAGCTTTTTGTCTTTCAGTTCCAGCGTCAGTGTGTTGCTGCCGTCTTGCAGTTTTTCGAGCAAGTCTGCCTTTAGCTTCACTTCACCGTTTTCGATCGTCACCAGTCCGCTGATGCTGTTGTCCGCCAATATCGTTTCACCGTCAGACAAGATCACCTCATTTCCGTCCTCGTGAGAAAGCACAATTTTTGCGCTCTTATCCTTCCTGTCCCACGTCAGTGACAGCTTGTCTGTTTTCTTGGCAGGGATGATGTGAATGTCACCGTCAGGCACTTCCGTTGCCGCCGCTTTTGCTCGGTCTGTCACGTAAACGTTCACATTCAGCTTTCCGTCTTTTGTTTCGACTGTCAGTTCGTTGTCGCCGTCCTGCAGTTTTCCGAGAATATCAGAACCGATCTGTATTTCTCCGTCTTTCAGCGTCAAAGACGGAGTAAAGCTCCCCGATGCGATGAGTTTTTTGCCGCTGCGCAGTGTCACCTCTCCCGAAAGAGCGTCCGTTTTCACCAGGATGCCTTCTCTGCTGTTCCTGTCCCAGACAAAAGACGTGCTGCTGACGGCTTTGAGCGTTTTCTCCTCGTTTTCGCCTGTGATGTTGAGATTCAATTTCAAGGTCTGATCTTCCCACCGCAGCGTAAATTCATGCAGTCCGTTTTTCAGGGTGTCTAAAAGTGATGAATCGATCTGCAGCTTGCCATCCTTTACCGACACCTGACTTTTCAGCAAGATACTTTTCAGCGCAGACCCTGCTTCCGTCAGTGAAACATCCGCAGACGGCAAGCCGATCGGGATCGACAGATCGTTTGCGTCACCCTTATTCCATGTCACGTTGATTTCCTTTACATCGGCAGCATCCGCAGAGGCTTCCTGAACCGCAAACGCCGTAACAGGCGCTGCGCCGATCCCGACCGTGAAAGCCGCTAACAAAGCACATAATACCTTTTGATATCTCATTTCCTTTTCCACCTGCTTCTCTTCCTATAGATATGTCGTGTTTCAAAGCCGAAAAAGTGGTTTTGATGGCATTATTATATGCTTATTAAGAAAACAATGTCAATATACAAATATAGAAATTGATACAAAACTGTCAGCCGATACAGGTCATCGCTTCGAGGTAAGTATAGCGTGACTGCTGCCAATTGATGGCGGTTTCAAAGTAGGTATTGTAGCCGCGATAGGTATCGGTATAATATGCCTGAGAATAGGGCAGCATTTCAATACAGAGCGCAGGTCTTCCGTATGCCTTGCGAAACCAGTTTTCCAGTCCGCCGCTGTATGTTGTGATGTCAGAGGAAACACCAAAGACCTGATAGCCGCCTGCCCGTCCGATGGATTGAGCGAAAAGCTCATCATTCGGTATCACGCCGTTGAGCTGATCTCTCCAGAAAATACCGTTGCCGATGATATGCATATCCAAAAGCCATAGAAAATCGTTTTCTTCACACAGCTTCATGATCGCCTGCGTTTCCTTTTCACTGGCGGCATGATCTCCCGGATATTTTTCATCTCCTGCATGATAGGGTGTATTGGCATACTGAGATTCCCAGTTATAGGGGAAATTACGGTTCAGGTTCACGCCGTTTGCGTTCAGCTTATAATTATCGGGGTCAAACTGACTCACGTTTACGAGCGGCTGACCTGCTAAATTGGCAATATCCGTTCCGTCAGGATTACACATGGGGATCAGATACAGCGTGTATTCATTCAGCAGGTTCCGCACGGAATAGGCTCCGTAGCTGACATCTTTCATATAGCTGTCTGCATACTCTTCGATACAGCGCATCGTAAAGCTGATGGTGATGTGTTCTCTTGCGTGGATCCCTGCAACAACACAGCCTTTCTTACTGCCCTTTCCCAACTTCATGCAGTAGATCGGCTTATTTTGCACGGTCGTTCCGATCTGCTCCATCGTCAATATGCTTTCATATCGGTCACAAAGCTGCGCCATATCTTGATACACCTGTTCAGAGGTATAATACCGATAGGGGTCGACGATCGGAGAAAGTGTCGGTTCTTCCGAAACTTCCGAAGGTATCACAGGCTCATCAGACGGCTCGGTTTCCGAAGTTTCGGACACTGACGGAGCTTCCGAAGGCTCTGTTTCTGATATTTCAGGCGCTGACGGAACTTCCGAAGGCTCTGACACCGATATTTCGGACACTGACGAAACAACAGAGAGTTCTGTATCCGAATGGTCTGATACTTGGTACGATATTTCAAAATGAGAGTTTTCCGCTGTGTGTGACGGTTTCGCGCTGCTTTGTGTATCTGACGAGATCTCAGCGGAGCTTTGTAAAACGTCCTGCGATTCCTGTGGTTTTGACGAATCGCTGTTTTCGGAAGACTCGGGCGCTGACAATGTGCCGCTTTTTTCTTGTGCAGATACGTTACTGTTGTTTTTCTTCCGCTCTGACTGCTGTGATGATGCAGACGAGCTGTCTGATCTGCTGTGTTCGCTTTCGGTCGTTTCCGAAACGGACGCTGTTTCATTCATACTGTCCCGAACGTCAGCATCCGTTCTGCTGTTTGCCTGACAGCCTGAAAATACTGTCGATGCCGTCAGGATGATGCTCAATAAAAGGAGCATCACTTGATACTTCTTCATGTTTTTTCACTCCTGTACAAAAAAGAGGTTTGCTTTCACTTGCTGCCTCTGCAAAAGCAGGTGTTCTTCCTATCAAAAACACCTGCCTTTGTGTGGGCGCTTTATCGTCCTTTCTGCCGCATTGACACCTGCGGCAGACTTTCATCACATATCAGAATCTTCCAGAATCGGATATTCATCGGAAGCGGTGATGATATCCTCTTCCTCAAAACTGATGATCTCCATTTCTGCTTTCATATATTTCTGATTCATTTTTTGTCACTCCTTAGCAGTTTTGATAAGGCATTCTTCACTGTCCGAAATATGCATCTGCGGCATCATAGTATTTGACCAGCGCTCTGACAAGATCACAGAGTTTCGGATCTTTATCCTGCTTCAGCGCAAGGTATGCATAGGAAAGCGCACCGCAGACTATATCACAGTCATCAATTTTAATACCATGCATCCCTCCAAGCTCATTCGCAGGGATCTCGGGGATCTCAATATAGTACATACCTTTGGCAGTGCCGTAATCAACCGGCTTACCGTCCAGATAATATTTATGTTCATCGGGCGCATCACTCTTGAAATACAGGCGGAAAGAATGGTCTGCTTCCACGACCAAAGAATAACCGTAAAGGGTCACACCGTCAGGTTTGGTTTCTGAGATCCTATAATATTTATAATATTCTATGGAATTGGCAGTGACATCGGAAATGTCGATTCTGTCAGACGGCGATGTCGCTGTAAGGGTGTTATAGTTCAGATAATCCTGAGAGTAGGAAGCATAGGTATCCAGCGCTTTCACAAGATCAACAAGTTCTGTATCCGAACTGTAATACTGTTTGACATTGCTGATATATTCAGATGCAGAATAGGTGTATGTGTTGTTTGTGACACCGGTCTTTCCTTCGCTGCTTGAAACAAACAGCGGAATCGGCTGATCGTTCCTGTCAAACACTTTGAATGTCACGGTATCATGTATCTGTTTGACCGAAAGCGGGAAGCTCACTTTATAGCCGTCTGAGGTTTTCTTAGCCAAAGAGAGCTTGGTTTTCTGCGTTTCATTTGTTACGGTATTGGTGAGCTCGATATAATTGCCTGTTTGACTCATATCCGAGGTGAGTGTGAAATAGAAGTTCAGTCCGATCTTGCCGTCTAACTTGATCGAAGCGCTGTCAATGCAGACGCCTGATTTTTCATATACTGCCGTGATAACGGTATCGTTCGTGATCTCTATCAAATCACCGACTTCATGGGTTTCGCCGTTTATCTCCCAGCAATCGAAAGCATCGCTTTCGGGCGCTTCAAAAGTTGACTTTGGCAGAATAAACTGCCATCCTGTCGGTACGGTAACAGCGTCCATACTGCCATATCCGATACCTGCGTTAAAGCTGAAAACGGATGTTTCTTCGTATTGCTTGTTTTCCATGCAGGCTTTTAGCAGCACCGGTTTTTTCACGTAGTTCGGAGAGTCCGCAGTAAGACCGTAGAGCTTGCCGTCTTTGACACAAACGCCCCAGAGATGATCGTTATTGTAGGAAGCATATTCCGATATGGAGCTTGCTGTCGGATCCCAGACCCAAACGGTGTGATCGCCGTTAAAGTAGATCATTCCGTGATATTCCGCAATAGAGGAATAGTTTGACCCGTAATACCTGTTTGCGCCTGCCATCCATACATCATTGATCGTATAGATATCGCTCTTAGTATCTGTTAAAGGATCGTAGGAAACCAGAAAGCCCTTGGTTTCTTTTTTACGGATCGTATAGAATGTACCGTCCACATAGAATATGGGATAATAGTTCCCGTGCAGTTTTTGATATAAGTCAAAGCGGGTGCTTGTAGGATAGTAGGATGTGTAGCCGGAGTGAACGCTGCCATAGGTTCTGTCCGAAATGGCGCTGTCGCTGAGCAGGAAGTTACTGTGCGACACATTGTCGGGAGAATCCGCCGTCACACTCTCACCACCGTCGGTACTAAAGGAATAGAGCGGATCGTCCCATGTGACGTCTACATGGTAATAGCTGCCGTCTATGCAGACTTTCAGCCATTCATGCGCCATTTCTTCCGAACTGACGATCTCACTTTTCACGCCGCAGAGCGCTAACAGATATGCATAGATCTCTGTATAGTTTTCGCATCTGCCCCAGCCTTCCGTCATAAAGAGGTAGTTATTGCTGCCTTCTGCCTGATAACGGTGAGTCAGCACAAGCTGATCGTGCAGCACCAGCGCTTTGGTAAAATCATCCATCGTGTCATCAATGCAGGAAAGAATCTCCAAAGCCTTGTTATAATATGTGTCAAGCATTTCTGCGCTTTCTTCCTCATCGTTGAGATAAACAGGAATGAGCTTTGTCAGATAGGTGCTGTATCCGTAGCTGTAAGAATTGATAAAGAACAGTTCAGGGAAGGTGTTCATCAGTGCGCTGAGAAGTTTATCTGCATCTTCCACAGGGATCTGATATTCCGACACGTCCACGGATTCCGGATGTGTGAGCAGCTTTTCAAAGATCTCATAGAGCATATCGGCATTCCGTATCTGGTAGAGAACGCCGCCCTCGGGGATTTCCTGAACGATCATGCCTTTCGGCGTTTTGTAAATGTAGTCATGCGTAACAACAGCATAGTTGTCCCATGTACCATCACCATAATCCCAGCTTCCCTCGGAAAGCGTATAGCGGTTTGAAGCGGATGATAATGTCAGATTGGAGGTCTGGTTCCATCTGTTGTCCCAGTTGTTTTCTGTCGTACTCGGGTTCATGCGGCAGAAAATGACGTTCGTCCAGTTTCCTTCCGGTATCGTTCCTGAATACATTCCGTCGGTATCGGCTTCCATGCCGACCCATGCTGTTCCACCGCCATTATTATAAAAATACATCGCAAAACGGGCGTTGTCCGTGCGCCAGTTTGTATTCGGGACAAAATACAGCACGGATGAATCCGTCTGCTGATACGTACCCCAATAGCCGTTGTTGGAAACCGTAATAATGTAGCAGTCCGTACCGTCATCGGGATAGAGGTCGGCTGTCTGGTTCCATTTGTTGTTCCAGTTGTTTTCTGTCGTACTCGGGTTCATGCGGCAGAAAATGACGTTCGTCCATTCCCCTTCGGGAACAGCGGCGGTATATTTGCCGTCACCGTCTGCGTCGGTCATATCGACCCACGCTGAATCGCCGTAGATATTAAAAAGGTACATCGCAAAGCGTGCGCTGCATTCTTTCCATCCGCTGCTTGGTACAAGAGAAAGCTCTGTGTTTGTAATAGCCGCAGGCTTGCAGTCATCTTCATTATATACGACTGCCACACCGCTGTTGCCGACTGTACCTGAGACCGTACCGTTCGCAACGGTAAAAGTATTGCCCGAAACATGGTCGGTATAAGTGCCGTCCTCCATCACAAGGGACGGAATGCTGACACTGCCGGCGCCGTTGAGCTTCGATATAACAACACCCTTTGTACCGCGGATGTTGTAGGCAATATCCGCAGTGTAAGACGCAAGATATTCCGACTGTCCTTCAAAGATGTTCTTGAACTTGTTGACTTCCGCAACGGCAGGAGTTTTCCATGTGGTGTCGTCAGAGGCAAGTCCCATCGTACTGTTCGGACGGGCAAGGAACAGAGCGGTAGAGTCTGCTCTTGAGCCGACAATCGCCCACGCTTTTATGATCACATCATCCGAAACGCCCGATGTATTCTTAAAATAGGCAGTTCCCGATTCGCCAATATACGTATCGTGTGATTCCACCCACAAAACGCACTGTGAAGGCAGCGCACCCTTGTCATAGTTAGAATTTGCCAATTCAGACGCAGCATGAAAGTAGGCTTTGTCAAGCGCACGGTCGCCTGTGGAGTTATCCGTGACCGCCATATATTTGGTATAGTCACCGATATCGGTGCCGGCGCCTCCCAAGATCTCACCATAGAAGAAAAGGTCTGTCTTTTGGTAAGTTTTCTCGGCATAGTCCTTGACACCGTTGATCACGGTCGGCCAGAAATTGCTTTTATAGCCGCTTTCATCTGTCGGCAGCTCGATATGCTTTGCAGCGTCAAAACGGAAACCGTCTACGCCGCAGTCCACACAATCCTTCAGCAGTAAAAGCGTCTTTTTCTGAACGTATGAGTTGCCCGTGTTTAGGTCGGGCTGACCCATGTGGCGCTGAGTGATGGTGTAACGGTCGTCGTCGCTGATGCCGTTGGTATCGGAATGATAGTAGTCTCTGTTTTTCATATCAGCAGCGGCATCTGCGCTGAGATTATCGTATCCGCCGCCGCTGCTGCCGTTATTGGCAAGGTGGTTGGCAACGATATCCACCACTACCTGAATGCCGTACAGCTCCGCTTCTTCGCAAAGCGCTTTGAGCTGTGCCTTTGTGCCGAGCCATGAGCCGAAATTCACTCCGTCCGTGATCGCCAGATCCAGCGGCTGGTAGAGCTTCCACCACTGTCCGCTCGTATCTGTCCACGAGGCATTATAATCCTTCGGCGGCTGAACGGGAGAAGTCTGTACTGCGGTATAACCTGCCGCAGCGATCTCAGGCAAAGCGTCCCTGATCTCGTCAAAGGACCAGTCAAAACAGTGAAGGATCGCGCTTCCTGCGATGGTTTTCTGGGCGTAGGTTTCGTAGTTGTTTGCCTGAGACGACGTGTCTGCGGCGATAGCAACACTGCCTGTCACAGCAGCAGCCGAAAGCGTCATACAGGCTGTCAATGCAATGCTGATCAGTTTTCTGAATAAACTCAAGTCGATCGCTCCTTTCAGATGTTACCGTATCCTGTCCTGATTCAGAAAATCAGGTTCAGATATATCATGTCAATTTTACCATATTTCCGCTCAAAAGTCAATTTGCGCTATTGATTTTTGATAATTTGCATAATACTCACTATTCTGCGTTTTAGAGATGAAACTAACTTCTTTCAAATTGCCTGTTCCGATCATGATCGTAAATCAAAAAGGTCTTTTGAAAGGGTTCGGGAAAACTTTTCTCCTCAAGAAAAGTTTTCCCGAAAAACCTGCCGAAAAAAACCTTGACAAAAGCGGCACGTTTATGGTAAAATCAAAAATTGCAGACAAGTAGTCTGCGGTAAA
>ONYV01000327.1 GCA_900322105.1 uncultured Eubacteriales bacterium
ATAGGCATGCACGATATGGAGAAATACTTCTCCGTTGAAGAAAAGCCTGATATGGCATTCACTCCCGATTCGGAATACGGTATATGCTGCTGTGAAAAGGGCATCCTTCATATTGAAGTTTCAGCTCCAACACATGACGGCACTATCCTTACATCACTCAAAGCAGGAACTGCCATAAATGCAGTACCCTCAAAGGCGTATGCGCTCATAGACTGCACAGAAAACGAGGATCATCAGCTAAGACGCTTTGCGGACGCAAGAAAAGGCGAATATGATTTCATATATACAATGGACGGACTGGGCATATCTGCAACAGGAAAAGCCGCGCATGCTTCCGTACCTGATGAAGGACTGAACGCCGCAACACATCTTATACGCATACTTGCCGCAAACTTCGGTCAGCTTGTTTTAGGCAGCGTGTGCAGCTTTATTGATGACGCCATCGGTCTGGAAACGGACGGCAACTGTCTGGGGATCGCCTGCAAAGATGAGGTCTCGGGCGCTCTGACGGTCAATGTCGGCGCAGTCGATATCAGTGAAACGCAGTCCTGCGCGAAAATTGATATCCGTTATCCTGTGACAGCCGACAGCGAAGAGATATGGGACAAGATCTGTGAAAGAGCCTCATACGACGGACTGATGACAAAGCTGATCGATCATCTGCCGCCCTTGTCTGTCAGCGATTCTGCGCCGATCGTTCATATCCTTCAGGAAGCGTATCAGGCTGTAACAGGGGAAGAAGCTGCGCTGTATTCAACAGGCGGCGGCACCTATGCCCGCACGCTCAGAAATCAAGGAGTAGCGTTTGGTCCCGTATTTTCCGATGACCCTGCTCATATTCACGACGCTGACGAGGGGATCAGCAAGGAACATTTCTTTACTCATGCGCAGATCTGTCTGGAGGCAATGTACCGCATGGCAATTTCAAAAATATAAAAAACACGACCGACATTACTGCATGAACCATACAGCAATGTCGGTCATCATTTTTCAAAGAAAAAGGACAGCCCTCTGAACGAAAGCTGTCCTGCAATTGGAATGATAAGATGAATTGACAATAAGGAAGGTATATGTACCTTCACTTAGAAGCCTCGGTTTCATTCACCAGCTTCTTCGCAAGATTCATAACCTCTTTTCTCTGCTTTGGCGTCAGATTACGAACGACAAACAGCAACTCGACCTCGTACTTGGTAGTTGCGTGGGTACGATACTTGAGAGTGTCTTCATCTTCGGTAGGACCGCCTGAATGGATATCCGCCACAGCACTTTCCAATTCTTCTTCAATACCCTCAAGCAGCTTGGTGTAGCTGATGTTGTAGACCTTAGCGATCTTGATGAGAGTGTTGATGTCAGGTTTTGTTTTTCCTGTTTCGTAGTAGGTGTAGGTTGAGCGTTCGATTTTCAAACGATCAGCAACCTGCTGCTGTGTCAGCCCGCATTCGTGACGATAAAATTTAAGCCAGTAAGATATCATACTATACATTGCTTTTACCCCCCTATAAATAATATATTACTCGCCTATCACTATTATACACGATGATTTGCATTTTGTCACTACTTTTTTATTCAATTTTTCAAAAATATCGAAATGATTACAAATTTGTGTAAAGAAAGCTAATCTTTTGTACATTTGTATGAAATATCGTCAATTCTGACGGTATTTTTGAACTTTGAATGGAAGAAAAACGACTAAAATGAATGAAATCGGGAAATATCGAGCAAAATAAAAATAAAATTCAATCACAAAAAGAATCACGTAATATAATTTCACGATCTGACAAAAATCTGTCAGAAACGGCATCATTTGCCTTCTCTTTTATCAATCAGCATCATTGTCACAAGTAAATACAACAGACTTCCTCGGGAACCTGAGAAGTGCCGTATTACGCAGGATATTTTGTGCCGAAAAAAGCGTCTCGAGTGCAGCACTGCTTGGTGTCATGCAAGGGAGAGACACTTCGCTTGGCGCAGAAGAGACAAGTAAGACGGTGCTTCGGAAGTTTCCGAGGAAGTCTGATCCTAACTGCAATAATCCTCTATCAGACGCTCCAGTTTTTTTTTGCTTTCGGCGGTAATGCCTGCTTTCAGCAGCAGCCTGTCTTCTTTTGGCAGCTCGCTGACGTAAACGCTGCTGACATAGATCGGCAGCTTGCTTTCTGATGAAAAAGCAGCGACTCTTTTGTCATATTCCTTCAATTGATAATATACATTGTCTGTGCTTTCCTCAACATAAGACTGCTGAGGAACGTCAGTTTTTTTGCTGTCTGAAACGTCTGTCATACCCGTAATGATGATCCATAAAAAGGCTGCGCAGCCTGCTATCAGGATGAGTTTTTTCATCGTCTTCGTCACCTCTGCAATTATTTTTGGGAAAAATTGTGCAATTATTCATAAAAACGCAATTATTTTTTTGGCAAAATATAGATATTGACAGCCTGTTTTTATTTTCTCAAAAAAAAGATTCCATTTTTTTGATTTTATGGTATAATAGAATACGTGACGAAAAAAATAACCATTAGCAACAGTTGCCTTGCAAACTGTTCTGCCCGATCTGCTTCTTGTCTGAACGGTGCTGCTCTTTGTCCGCTTTTTGCGGCAGGAGATCGCCCTGATACTCGGAAAGAATGCATTTGTGCAAAAGGAGGCTGCATTTGTGAGAAAAACAGATATCAGTAATTATAATGATGACAGAGGAGGCTCTTCCGTTTCTGCCGGTTCGGTCATAGGCGGCTTTTTCGGTACGATCGGAAAACTCATCGCAACAGCCATTCTGGTGCTCATTTTTACGGGT
>ONYV01000096.1 GCA_900322105.1 uncultured Eubacteriales bacterium
CCTTTTCAAAGGCTTGCGGATTCCAAAGGCAGAGCCTTTGGTCAGGGGTTCGGGGGCTGAAAGCCCCTGACATTGGGGGAAGGAAGTGAGGTAAGGGTGAGAATGGATGAAGCGCCTGCAAGGAAGATGACGGAGCCTTCGGGTTCGGGGCAGAGGAAGACAAGCGGCGCAGCGCCTGAGAGAAGACTGCCGATGCCAAGACGCATCAAGACGAAGATCAGATGGTTTTCGGTTCGACAGGGACAGGATATGACGTTTTTGTTTTTGGTGCTGGTGCTGCTTGCCATCGGACTGATCATGATGTTTTCGGCAAGCTACCCTTCGGCATATTCGGAAACAGGCGACAGCCTGAGCTATTTGAAACGACAGCTTTTGTATGCGGCTTTGGGTGTGGGAGCAATGATGTTCTGCTCCTATCTGGATTATCGTAAATTAAAGAAATTTTCATACTGGATTCTGCTGCTTGCGATCTTTGCGCTGATCGGCGTGCTGCTGGTGCCGTCTGCCACAGGGGTCAAAAGATGGATTCCGCTCGGACCGTTTTCCATGCAGGCGTCCGAGATCGCAAAACTGGCAGTTATCATCGCTTTGGCACAGTGGGGAACGACACATTTCAAAAGAATGGATACCTTCCTTTACGGCGTGATGCCGCCGATGATCATGTTTGTGGTGATCGCACTGCTGCTGTTTTTAGAGCCGCATTATTCGGGTATCGTCATCATCTTCCTGTTAGTGGTGCTGATGATGTTTGTCAGCGGCGTTAAACTGAGATACTTTTTCATCGGTTTCGGTCTGATCGGAGTGGTGGTGATCGGTCTTGCTATCACAGGACAGCTTGGCTATGCCATGACACGTATGGCAGGCTGGGGTCAGGCACTCATCTATACCAACGATCAGCTCTGGCAGGATACCTATCAGACCAGAAACTCTCTGTATGCCATCGGTTCGGGCGGCTTCTGGGGCTTGGGACTGGGACAGTCCAGACAAAAATATCTCTATATCCCCGAAGTGCAGAACGACTTTGTGTTTGCGGTCGTTTGTGAGGAGCTGGGCTTTATCGGCGCAGCGATCATTCTTTGTCTGTTTGCGCTGCTGGTATGGAGAGGCATCACCATCTCGATGAGAGCAAAAGACCGCTTTGGTTCGCTGCTCGGCATCGGACTTTCGGCGCAGATCGGCTTGCAGGTGATCCTCAACATCATGGTCATTACCGACTGGCTGCCGAATACGGGCATCAGTCTGCCGTTTTTCAGTTTCGGCGGATCGTCGCTGATCATGCTGTTGGCACAAATGGGCATCGTTTTGTCGATCTCCCGTTCGGCGACCCTTGAGAGAGCATAGGAGGAGTTATATTATGAAAGTTTTGTTTGCAGGCGGCGGTACAGCAGGTCACATCAACCCTGCTCTTGCCATCGCAAGCTATGTCAAAGAATGTGAGCCTGATGCGGAGATCCTCTATATCGGCGCAAAGGGCGGCATGGAAGAACGCCTTGTTCCGCAGGCAGGCTTTGATTTCAAAAGCATCACGGTACAGGGATTCCGCAGAGGAATGTCCTTCAAAGCCTTCAAAGAAAATATCGTGACGGTACAGAAAGCGATCACTGCCAGTAAGGATGCAAAAGAGATCATAGAAGCATTTCAGCCCGATATCTGTATCGGTACGGGCGGTTATGTCAGCGGTCCTGTTCTGAGAACCGCCGCCAAAATGAAAGTGCCGACCCTCATTCATGAGCAAAACGCTTTCCCCGGCGTTACCAACAAGATGCTTTCGGGAAAAGCCGACAGAGTGATGCTTGCCATGCCCGATGCAAGAAAACATTTTAAGGGTAACTGCCGCTTTGTCGACACGGGCAACCCTGTCAGGGGAGAGATCCTCCGTCAGGATCGGCAGCAGGCAAGAAAAAGCCTTGGACTGGACGAACGTCCCGTGATCCTGTCTTTCGGCGGCAGTCTGGGAGCGCAGGTCATCAACGAAGCGTTAGCGGATGTGATCGCACGCAGCGCAAAGGACGGCAAATATCAGCACATCCACGCCTACGGTCAGTACGGAAAATGGTTTCCCGACCTGCTGAGGAAAAAAGGCGCAGACCTTGACAACGCAAAGAACCTGGATATCCGTGAATACATCAACGATATGCCCGTGTGCCTTGCGGCAGCGGATCTGGTGATCGCCCGTGCAGGCGCTATCACGCTCAGTGAGATACAGGTCAAGGGCAAGCCTTCCATATTGATTCCGTCTCCGAACGTGGCGGAGAATCATCAGTATCATAACGCTATGTCGCTGGTGAACCACCGTGCGGCTGTGATGATCGAAGAAAAAGATCTGACGCCTGAGAAGCTGACAGAAGAGATCGACAAGTTGGCAAGCGATCCCAAACGCTTGGCGGAGTATTCCGAAAACGCCAAAAAAATGGCGATAGACGACGCATCAAAGCGGATCTATGCTGTCATCAAAGAGGTGCTTTCCTCTGATAAGAGCCGCAAGTGACAGATATTCGGAGGAAACGCCATGAGTAAAAAGACGGAAAAGAACACCAAAGGGCAGGGGCAAACGCCGAAAAGCCCTCAGCGATCGGGAACGTCAGCGCAAAAAAACGGCAGGCAGCAAAGCCAGAACAAGCATCCTCCCGAACGTAAAAAGCCGAGCACTGCGCAAAGAAACGCCGGTTCGGGCAGCAGGAAAAAGCGGATAAAAAATCAGATACCCATCAGCGGCAATACGGATTACGGCGATCTGTACCACTCTCAGGAGGGCATTAACGCAGACGCCGAAAACATCCTCAAAAAGCCGTTATTCGTCCCCTCCGCCGCCTGCCAAAGAGCCCTACAGCCCACGAAAACGGCGGCTGCTGCGGATCCTGTTTTACGGCGGCATCATGGCAATCGTGCTGACGATCTTTCTGATACTGTCTTTTACGGTATTCTTCAAGATCGACAGCATCAGCGTAGAGGGTGATACACGCTACAACGAAGAAAACATTGTTGCTTCTTCCATGATCCGGATCGGGGACAATTTCTTCCTCTGCAACACCTCCCCCGGAGAAAACGAGATATGGAAGAAGTTCCCGTACATAGAATCTGTCAGGATCGAGAAAAAACTGTTCAACAAGATTGTTATCAACGTGAGGGAAGCCGTTCCGACGTCTGTGATCGAGAGCGAAGGAAAATACGTGCTGCTCAGTGAAAGCGGCAAGATCATCGACATTTCCGACAAGAAGCAGGAGGATGTCCCGATCGTGATGGGGGCAAAGTTAGACGATCCCACCCTGTCCTCGTCTGCGGTCTATAAAGACAAAAGCGTGGAGGGGTATGTGCAGGAGATCCTGCGCGCGGCAGAATTTTACAAGATCGGCGTGCTGAAAGTGATCGACATTACAAAACTCTCCAACATTTCGCTGGAAACCAAGGACGGACTGCATATCATTATCGGCAGTCCGGAAAAGATCGAACATAAGATGATGACCGCCGCCAAGATCATGAAAAAGGATGTTCCCAAGGGTGATGTAGGCACGCTGGACGTGTCGCTGAGCGCTACAGAGGGCGGAAAGTCGTATTTCAGCTCCAAAAAGCCGACCGAACAAAGCGCAAAGCCCGAAACATCCAAGCCGGAAGCGTCCAAGCCCGAAGTCTCCGCACCCGACACTTCAAAGCCGGAGGAAAGCTCGTCCGAATCATCTGCTCAGGAATCGGAAGAAACTTCATACGAGGAGAGCAGTGAAGAAAGCAGCGAAGAGAATAGTGAAGAGAGCTATGAAGAAAGCAGCTATGAAGAGAGCGATGACGAGAACAGCGATGAAGAAAGCTATGAAGAGAGCAGCGACGAAGAAAGCTATGAAGAAAGCTATGAAGAGAGCAGCGATGAAGAGAGCAGTGACGAAGAAAGCGAAGAAGAGAGCAGTGATGACGAAAGCAGTGACGTGAGCGAAGAAGAGAGCAGCGAAGAAGAAAGCAGCAGCGATCCGTCCGAGTCGGGGACAGAAGAATAAACGCAGGCTTGTTTCGCAGCGGCAGTATTCATTTAGCTGTATTTTTTCTCGATAGAAGAAAGTGACCGTTCATGCACATCTTATGATAATGTGAAAATTATGCAGACAAGTCGTGTGACGGAACTCGTGAAAAAGAAGCAGTCCCAAAAGGCGATTTGTCAATATCCACAAAAATGGACGGTCATTTAAGTCACTATAACAAAAGAATAATGAATCTGTCAAAAAATTGCGGATTTGTATTGAATTTTATCCAAAAAAGTGGTAAAGTAAAAATAGTTGTATAAAAGTAACATTAGCAACAAAATCAGATGAAGGAAAGCGATACGGGACAGTATTGTCGTATTTTATTTTGGAGGGAGTAAAATCATGCCTTACGAGTTTGAAAATGAAGTAGAGAGCGTAGTAAGTATTAAAGTGGTCGGTGTAGGCGGAGGCGGCGGCAACGCTGTTGACCGCATGGTCGAATATGTGTCGGGCGTTGAGTTTATCGCAGTGAATACCGATAAGCAGACGCTGAACCGCTCCAAGGCGAACCAGCGCATCCAGATTGGTGAAAAGATCACCCACGGCAGAGGCGCAGGGTCTAAGCCCGAGGTCGGAGAAAAGGCCGCCGAGGAAAGCAGAGATGTGATCGCAGAGCTGCTCAAGGATGCCAATATGGTATTCATCACCGCAGGTATGGGCGGCGGCACAGGTACGGGCGCAGCGCCTGTTGTGGCGCAGATCGCCAAGGATATGGGAATTTTAACAGTCGGTATCGTCACCACACCGTTCCTGTTTGAAGGCAAGCGCCGTATGGAACAGGCTGAGGGCGGTATCCAGAGACTCAAGGAACACGTTGACTCTCTGATCGTTATTCCGAACGAAAGACTGAAGCATATCAGTGAAGAAAGAATCACACTGCAAAATGCTTTCTTTGCGGCTGACGATGTTCTTCGTCAGGGCGTACAGAGCATTACCGACCTGATCGTTATCCCCGGTCTTGTCAACCTTGACTTTGCAGACGTGACTTCCGTTATGAAGGACGCAGGCTATGCGCTCATGGGCGTTGGCGTTGCTTCGGGCAAGGATAAGGCAAAGATCGCCGCTCAGAATGCGATCTCAAGCCCACTGCTCGGCACTTCCATCCAGGGTGCTAAGGGTCTGATCGTGAATATCAAGGCGTCTCCCGATATCGGTCTGGACGAGATCCAGGACGCTTCTACCATGATCTCCGAACAGGCAGACGAGGATGCGATCATCATCTGGGGCGCTGCGCTCGACGAAGAGATGGAAGACAGCATCAGCGTGATCGTAATCGCAACGGGTTTCCCGACGGCAGATAACGGCGGCTATGTGCCGATGCCGCCGGTGGCGAAGAAAGAGGAAAGAAAAAATCCTTTCCAGTACAGCGCTCCCGCAGTTCCTAAGCAGGATCCGGGTCTCCGTTACGGCGCACCTCAGAAACAGCCCGACAGAATGAGAAATCAGCCGATGTATCAGCAGCCGTCATACGGCCGTCCGTCAGATCATGCTCCTGTGCAGAATGCTGCTCCGGTCTATCCGAACGCTGCTACCAAAGGACCGAATCCTCAGCAGGCAGGATCTACTTCCACCAACGGACAAAGAGGCGGCGATTCTGATGATTCCTACATGGATATCATGAAAATCTTTAACAATAAATAATGCTTCCAAAAGCCTGCCGTTTTGTTACGACAGGCTTTTTTCTAAAGCTAAATGAATGTGAACAGCGCAAAACGGACAAGTCTGCCAGTCAGACGGTCTTCTGCGCTTTGTAGAGATAAGTGGGGGAGATATTATGAAACATTTGATCGATCTGGAAAGCCTGACAACGGAAGAACTGATGGAGATCATCCGCCTTGCCAATGCCATCAAAGAAAACCCGAAGGAATATTCCGAAGTGTGTCGGGGAAAAATCTTAGCAACGCTGTTTTACGAGCCGTCCACCAGAACCCAGATGTCCTTCAAAACGGCAATGCTGCGGCTGGGCGGCAGTGTGATCGGATTTGATAATCCGCAGAATTCCTCTGTTTCCAAGGGCGAAAGCCTCAAGGATACGATCACCGTTGTCGGCGGCTATGCCGACATCATCGCCATCCGCCATTCTATGGAGGGTACTGCCAAGGCAGCGTCTTTGTATTCCGCAGCGCCCGTCATCAATGCAGGCGACGGCGGACATCTTCACCCGACGCAGACGCTCACGGACGTGGTGACGCTGTATAACGAAAAAGGAACGCTGGACGGCATGACGATCGGTCTTTGCGGCGACCTCAAAAACGGCAGGACAGTCCACTCTCTCATCAAAACCATGAGCCACTTCAAGGGCAACCGCTTTGTGCTGATCTCAACTCCCGAGCTGATGGTGCCGCAGTATGTCAAGGACGTGATGAACGCCTCGGGCTGCCGCTATTCCGAAGTCAACAGCCTGTCAGAAGCGCTGCCGATGCTGGATGTGCTGTATATGACAAGGATACAGCGTGAACGTTTCAGGAGCTTTGATGAATATGAAAAACAAAAGGGCGTGTTTGTCCTTGACCGTGAAAAGCTGAAACTGGCAAAAAATGATCTGAAGATCCTGCATCCGCTGCCAAGGGTAGACGAGATCGCAGAGGATGTGGACTATGACAGCAGGGCAAAATACTTTATCCAGACGGTTTACGGAATGTATGCCAGAATGGCGCTGATCAGCACGATGCTGAAAACGGCTGACAGGATTCCGATGCCCCGTCAGTTCGATACGCACAACATCCGCTGCACGAATCCGAACTGTATTACATACACCGAAGAATATCTCCCGAAGCTGTTCCGTCCTTTGGGCGGCGATATGCTTTTGTGCAAATACTGCGACGCGCGCAACCTGATCTGACCGAAAGCCCTGAGCCGATAATGCCAAACACATTACCGGCTTTTTACTGTTGCATACATACGTCAAAGCAAGAGAGGAGGATGTTGCTTGAAGATAAGAAAATGGATCACGGCGGCTGCGGCTGCGCTGCTGACAGCGGTGTTCATCGGCGGCTGTAATATTGATTTAGACCTGATGTTCAAAGCCCCTGACGCACGCCGTCCGACAGGCAGCAGTCCGTTTGACAATGCGTCATATCTTGACTGGCCGGAAGACAGCTTTGATGAAACATCCTTCGATTTCAGCAAGGTCGAAACACCGCAGGGTGACTATGCGCTGATCCATACGCTGAGTGATGAGGAAAAAGAGCTGTATCAGCACATCATCGCAAGGATCGAAAGTCTGGAATCGAGCATGATCTTTGACGAGGTGACAAACGATGCCTTCAAAAACGCTTACTATGCAGTCTTGTACGATCACCCCGAATATTTCTGGACGGGCAGGAACTATTCCTATACTGTCAGAACGCTCGGAGATCTGCAAAAGCTGTCCGTTCAGCCGTCACTGCTTTTTGAGGATTCGGAAACCATACGGCAGGCACGAAAAGCACTGGAGGATGCTGCCAACATGATCGCAGCAGGCGCAGAACAGCAGGACGGCATCTATGAAAAAGTCAAATATGTCCACGATTATATCATCGACCATACCGCCTACGACACAGACGCTTTAGAATCGATCTCAAACGGTGAAGATGAGAGTGTGATGGCGGCAACGACGGCTTACGGATGTCTGGTGCAGCATAAGGCGGTATGTTCGGGCTATGCGTCGGCATTTCAGCTGGTGCTGCAAAAGTTAGGCATTGAATGCGGCAGGGTCAACGGACTGCGAAACTCCGAAAGCGGAGCGCATCAGTGGAACTTCCTGCGGCTGGACGATGATTACTATTATACCGATGTCACATGGGACGACCCCCTCAAGCCCGACGGCACACAGACCAGAACGTATGAGTTTTTCCTGATCTCTGAGGATGATCTTGCATATACTCATGTCAAAAACAATGACCTGCCGTGTCCCGAATGCAGGGGAACACAGTATGATTTCTACCGCATGAATCATCTGTATTTTGAAGAGTATGATTTTGACGATATCCGTGTGGCAGCAGACTTGATGTATGACGACCGTGCGCTGACGGTGAAATACAGCTCTCCCGATGTGCTGTCAGAAGCCAAAAGAGAACTGATCGACAACAAGCGTATTTTTGATATCGACTATATCGGCGGCGGAGTGACTTATTCCGTCAGCTCGTCAGGGTGTATCCTGAACATCAGTTATTAGACTTCCTCGGAAACTTCCGAAGCACCGTCTTACTTGTCTCTTCTGCGCCAAGCGAAGTGTCTCTCCCTTGCATTACACCAAGTAGTGCTGCACT
>ONYV01000027.1 GCA_900322105.1 uncultured Eubacteriales bacterium
CTGCATAAGTTCCGCCAACCAATCAGCGTTCGCCTTTGGCTCCGCTTCTTGGGGCGTCACTTAATCTGCTTGCATATTTTCCGTCATCTTGCACAAAAAAACGGAACAGATCATTTTCTGTCGAAGATGGTCTGTTCCGCTTTTGTCACATTACGGATCGTGTCAGTCAAATTTATGACCGATCATAGTCTTTGTCTGTATCTGCGCTGTCTGAACGAGAAAACATTGTTTCTGTTCGAGCTTTATCACGCCGCTTTGATCGGAGCGACATCAGGGATCGTCATGCCCATTCCAAAAGGCGGCATAAAGGCTTCCGACAGTTCCTTTGCGCTTGCTTTGAGAAGATCGTTGTCAGAAGTCAGCTCAACGATCTCAGGCTTGTCAGAAAGATACATCTCTACGGTAACAGAATCGTCTTTACCTGTAGTTGGTACGGGGATGGTGCAGGTGACGGTGATGGAATCATTGTCCATCTTGATGTTGCCGCTGACGGTAAAGTCCATCGAATTTGAAGGCTGCATTTCGTCTATCGGCATATCAGATTGTATGCCGCCGAAAGAACTCATACCCATCGTCGATGTCGTGATATGATTCGTCAGTGTGAAGTCACCGCTTGCTTTGCTGCGGCTGTATACGGTAGAACCGTTTAACGCAAAGCCGACATAAGAAACCGTTAACTTTTCGTTGGCGTCTGTGCTTTCATCGTTCATCGTGATCGACTGCATCACCATTTCGTTATCACCGCCTGACAGAAGTCCTGCTTTGAGAACGACTTTTTTGCTGTGTTCGGGATCTGCGCCGCAGCACAACGTCAGTTTTAAGCCCTGACCGTCCTTCTTCATCACCACTTCTGACTGCATCAGTGCGCCGCTCTTGCTGACATAGCTTCTGATGGTCAATTCAAAGTTATTCATCTGACCGTTTGCGTTCAGATTGTCAAGTGCCGCGTCAATGTCCATCTTATCGAGCGCATCCGATAACATCTTGTTGACGTTTTCGTTGATGTTGATATTGGTCTTTGCCCAATTCTTGAGATCATTGACAAGTGTTTTGATCACATCGGTGTTGGTAAAGGTGTGGGTCACGATGTACGCATCCGCCTTCGTTCCGTCGATATCTGCGCCGCCTTCGGTGACACTCACATTGCCGCACTGATCGAAATCCTTGAGCAGCTGATCGGCAAGTTCCTTCATGCCAAAGGGATTATCCGACTGCTTGAGGTTGTTGTAAACAAACTCATAGACATCCATGATCATATCATAATTAGCCTGATCGAGATGCAGGATGTTTTCTCCCTGAGGTCCGAAGGCAGAAGCCGCCGCATCCTGACGAAGGTTGGTATAATCCAGATAGAGACGCTTTGTTTTCTGCGCCGAACACACCGTTTTCATGAACGCTCTGCATCAGATACGCCTTTTTGTTTTCAGCATCCACTGACATCACAGATTTCTGAACGCCATAGTTTGAGTAGATCGTTGTTTTGGCAGTTTCGGCAATTTGCTGACCGGAAGAGAGCCGACTCAACACATCGCTGCTGCCCGAAAGATTTTTAGCAGTCGTCTGATAGGCACTGAACACATACTTTGTCGGGTCGTCCTTGATCTTGTTCATCGTGACGGCGCCGATGATAAAGCGCACCAGGAAAAAGGCGGCAATGCTCAGAAACAGCACAGAAACGATCACGATCAGCCAGACAATGAGCTTTTTATGACTCTTTTTGGCAACGACATCCGACATATTGTATTCTTTGTAGCGGGACGCATCGTTTTGGAACTCTTCGATCTGCTGCTGATCCAAAGCGCTGTAGGTAAGCCCCTGATCGATCGGCGTAAAGTCCGACGGATGGTTCGATCCCAGCACAGAAAGATCGGGGATGAACGTACCACAATTTTTACAATGACGGACAGAATCTTCGTTTTCCTGACCACAATTCGGACAAAACATAAAAACATCTCCCTTTCACTTTTTTTGGCAAAAAACGATTTTCTTCTGATACTATAATAACCAAAATCAAAGCGAATGTAAAGAGCTAAAATTCAATTTTTTTGCATGAAAAATCAGTTTTTTGCTGATTTTCGATTGACAACAGAGAGGAAAAAAACTACAATGATAATGTTATGGTAAAGAGGTGATATAGTGAACATTCTCGGGATCGGCGATGTTGTCGGCACCATTGGATGCCGCTTTTTGCGTGAAAAACTTCCTAAGCTGAAAAAAACCGAACAGATCGATCTGGTCATCTGCAACGGTGAAAACTCCGCAGACGGAAACGGGATCACGCCTGTTTCGGCAGAGTATCTGTTTTCCAGCGGTGTGGATATCATCACGGCCGGAAATCATACCTTCCGCCGCAAGGAAAGCTACCGCACCTTTGATGAAGCTCCGTTTCTGATCCGTCCTGCCAACTTCCCTGCCGCTACCACACCGGGCAAGGGCTATGCACTCTACGATTTCGGCAGAACACAGGCTGCTGTCATCAATCTGATGGGCTGTATGTTTATGGAGCCGCTGGACGATCCGTACACGGTCATTGACGGCATTCTGAAAACGCTCGATACAAAGATCATCATCCTCGATTTCCACGCAGAAGCCACAGCCGAAAAGCAAGCGCTTGCCTATTACCTTGACGGCAGGATCTCTGCCTTTTTCGGTACGCATACCCACGTTCAGACTTCTGACGCTCAGATCCTGCCAAAGGGCATGGGCTATATCACGGACGTTGGCATGACAGGTCCTATTCATTCTGTGCTTGGCGTTAAGCCGGAGCTGTCAATCAAAAAGTTTAAGGAAAAACTGCCTGTGCGCTTTGAGCTTGCCACAGGTGAGTGTCGGATGGACTGCGTGAAATTCACGGTGGATGACGCCACAGGTAAGACAGTCGGCGTAAAAAGTATGCGCATTTTATAATTTGTTCATAGTTTTATAACAATTTTTTTATACTATACACTTGAATATCAGACGATTTGCATATATTATAAGTATATATGTTTTTATGGTGTAATATAGGCATAGTAGTTTTTTTCAGGAGGATATGAAAATGGAAGTTTTGAAGGTTTCATCAAAGTCTGCCCCCAACTCAGTGGCAGGCGCTATCGCAGGAGTTGTCAGAGATTTTGGCTGTGTTGAGGTACAGGCTGTCGGCGCAGGAGCAACCAATCAGGCTCTGAAATCCATTGCCGTTGCAAGAGGTTATTTAGCGCCAATGGGCATTGATCTGATCTGCATTCCCGCATTTACCAGCATTGAAATAGACGGCGTTGAACGCACAGCAATGAAGCTCATCGTTGAAACAAGATAATTAGTTAAGGAAGTGCAAGCAACAATGATTAACGGTACTTACTACAAAAATGCGCTGATCTCAGGTGCAAACAACATCATCAGGCAAAAAGAAGAGATCAATTCGCTGAATATCTTCCCTGTTCCTGACGGTGATACGGGCACCAATATGTCTATGACGATCGAAGCAGCCGCCAAAGCGATGGAGGAAAGCACTGCTACACGCATTGACGAAGCAGCATCCGAAGCAGCGTCTGCTATGCTCAAATCCGCAAGAGGTAACTCGGGCGTTATTTTATCCTTGCTGTTCCGCGGTATCGCAAACGGTCTGAAGGGCAAGGAAGAGATCGACGGCAAGGATCTTGCCGCTGCTTTGAAGCTTGGCGTTGAAACTGCCTATAAGGCTGTGATGAACCCGACAGAGGGTACGATCCTGACAGTCGCAAGAATGTCTTATGAAGCAGGAAAAGCCGCCGCAGAAACGGAAAGCGATCCCATCAGCGTATTCAATACGGTCGTGACCGCTGCCAATGAAGCTCTCAACCGCACTCCCGATATGCTCCCTGTTCTGAAAAAAGCAGGCGTTGTCGATGCCGGCGGAAAGGGTCTGACAGTGATCTTTGAGGGTATGCTCTCACTGCTCAAAGACGGAGAAATGATACAGGCAGCAGCGCCTGCTGCCATGACATCCGAAAAGGAAGACAGCGCCGCCGAGTTTTTCCGCAACGCTGCCGCAGAGTTCGATTCTGTCATCAACTTCACATACTGCACCGAATTTATCATTGGAAAAGCGCCCGATCTTGAAAAAGATTCTCAGGAGCTTCGCGCATATCTTGAGGGTATCGGCGATTGTGTGGTTGTGGCGGATGATGACGACATCATCAAGGTTCATGTTCACACCGAGAATCCCGGAAATGCCTTGCAGGAAGCGCTGACGTTCGGTCAGCTGCTGACGGTCAAGATCGAAAATATGAAGGAGCAGCACAGAAAGGCTGCCGAAAAATATGAAAAAGAAAAGGCAAAGGCAGAAGCAGAGGCGCTGAAACGTGAAAAACTCAAGCCTGCCGCTCCTGTGGACGACGTTGGATTTGTTGCCGTTGCAGCAGGCGCAGGACTGGAAAGCGTATTCAAAGAGCTGGGATGTCAGCACATCATCAGCGGCGGTCAAAGCATGAACCCCAGCACAGACGATATCTATCAGGCGGTCATGGCTACACCTGCAAAGACCGTTTTCGTACTGCCAAACAACAAAAATATCATCCTTGCTGCCGAACAGGTCGTTCCGCTGGTAACAGACAGAACCGTCGTTATCATTCCGACAAAGACCATACCTCAGGGACTGGTTGCCCTGCTCAACTACACGCCTGACGCTACCGATGAACTGAACAGTGAGTTCATGCTCAACGCTGCCAAGAAAGTATCAACAGGTCAAGTCACCTACGCCGCCAGAAATTCCGAATTCGGCGGTACAAAGATCAAGGAAGGCGACATTATTGCCCTGGACAACGGAAAACTCACCCACAAGGACAAAGATCCTGTTCACGCTGTCATCAAGCTTGCCAAAGATATGGCAAACCGTGACACGAACTATATCTCCCTGATCTACGGCGAGGGTATTACGGAAGGACAGGCAAACACAGCGCTCGAAGGCATCAAAGCAAAGGTCGGCGGCGATGTAGAAGTAACTCTCATCAACGGCGGTCAGCCTATTTATTACTTTATGCTCGCTATCGAAAACAATTCCTGATACGATTCACAGGCATATCGTTTCTTCCGAAATGATGTGCCTGTTTTCTTTCCTGCGGGCTGTGCTTTTCAAACAAAAATGTCAACCACACAATATAGACCGACACACATAAACCGCACTGACTGTGACGTTGTCGCAGAGTAATCATTCCCTCAGGAGGTGACAAAATGGGGTCTTTATTCAAAACACCGATCGAAAGTCTGCAGTCTGTCGGAGCCAAAAGAGCGGAACAGTTTCGTAAAATGGGCGTTCGGACCGTCGGTGAGCTGCTGCGGTTTTATCCGAGAGGATATGAGGACTGGAGCAATGCGCTGGGCATTGAGGAAGCGCCGCTTGGAGAGAACTGCTGCATCAAAGGAGTGATCGAAGGCACTTCCTCCCCTGTCAGACTGAAAAACGGTCAGTCACTTTTCAAGATATCCGTCACGGACTTTGACGGCGGATTCATGACAGTGACGTTTTTCAACCGCAGTTTTCTCCACAAGACACTCAAGCAAGGCGAAGAATATTTATTTTACGGTCAGCTCAAAAAGACGGCTTTCGGATATGAAATGGCATCTCCGCAGCTTGAGAGTGCCGATAAGACTGTCATCCGACCGATCTATCCACAAAAAGGAACGCTGACCTCCAAAATGACCGAAAAGGCAATGACGCACGCCATCCTCCTGCTGCCCGAAACGGTGAACGACCCGATCCCTGAAACCATACGGCAGCAGTATCATCTCTGTCATCTGAAGGATGCGATCCGCAGCATTCATTTTCCCGAAACGATGGAAGATGCACATCGGGCAAAACAGAGAATGGTCTTTGAAGAACTGCTGATTCTACAGCTTGGCGTTGGACTGAAGGGCAGTGATCGGTTGATGACCCATGCCTATCCGATCGAAAAGGACTTTACCGAAGAGTTCTGCGCCTATCTTCCCTATGCGCCGACAAATGCACAGAAAAGAGTCATTCAAAGCTGCGTTCAGGATATGATGAAAGGCGGATGTCCGATGAATCGGCTGATACAAGGTGACGTTGGCAGCGGAAAGACTGCTGTTGCGGCTGCGGTATGTTATACGGCGGCAAAAAATAAGCTGCAATGTGCGTTCATGGTGCCGACAGAGATACTTGCCGAACAGCATTATCTCTCACTGTCGGATCTTCTGGAAAACAGCGGTATACACCTCGCGATGCTGTCCGGCTCAACAAAGGCAAAAGAACGACGTCGTATCTTAGAGGAGCTTGCAAACGGTAAGATCGACATTATCATCGGCACACACGCACTGCTTTCAGAGGACGTTGTGTTTCACCGATTAGGATTGGTCGTCACGGACGAACAGCATCGCTTCGGCGTATCGCAGCGGTCTACTCTCACGGCAAAGGGCGATTATCCGCACATCATCGTCATGTCCGCCACACCGATCCCCAGAACGCTGGCGCTGATGATCTTCGGTGATCTGGATCTTTCGGTCATAGATGAGCTGCCGCCCGGCAGACAAAAGACCGATACGTATCTTATCAGCGGAGAAAAACGGCACAGGATGTATCATTTCCTGAAAAAGAATATAGAATCGGGGCATCAATGCTACATTGTCTGTCCGCTGGTCGAGCAAAACGAAACGGAGCTTTTTTCCGCAGAGGAATACATCGAAAAACTGAACAGCACACCGCTGTCGTCCTGTCGGAAAGCCATTCTGCACGGCAAGATGAAGGCTTCGGAAAAGGACAGTGTGATGAAGGCATTTGCCGCAGGTGAGATAGACATTCTTGTATCGACAACGGTGATCGAAGTCGGCATCAATGTGCCAAACGCTACGATCATGGTGATCGAGAACGCCGAACGGTTCGGTCTGTCGCAGCTCCATCAGCTTCGGGGACGAGTCGGCAGAGGCAGCGACAAGTCATATTGTTTTCTGATCACCGACAATGAATCGCCGTCTACTTTAGAACGTTTGCAGGTCATGTGCCGCACGAATGACGGTTTTGTGATCGCAGACGAGGATCTGCGGCTGCGAGGACCCGGGGACTTTTTCGGAACAAGACAGCACGGTCTGCCCGAACTGAAAACCGCACGGCTGTCGGACATGACGTCTGTAGAAGCTGCTAAGGATGCAGCGCAAAGCATACTATCTTCCGATCCGACACTGTCCGAAAAGGAACACCGCGGACTACTCTTTGAGGTGAAGCGTCTGTTCTATTCCACAGAATCAGGCGCAGGACTGTTTGGCAGCGCATGAGAAGCGATAGTCGCCTTATTGCGGATATACAACATCTGTTCTGTCACATATTTATATACCGAAAAACCCCCTGATACCGATTTGTTTCGATATCAGGGGGTTTGCTATACGTTTTTTGAGGTAATTCCGGATGATGAAAGATCAATCACTGTAGTTGCCATTTTGGAGACGACCTGATGAGCCGATGCCGGGATCATCCGCCGTACCCCTGCCGATGAAGGTGACGTGTTCCATGCTCTTCCAGTATGTTTCATCATACAAATTAGCAATATAGCTGGAAGTATCATCACTCTTTTCGATGATATAGATACCTTCACGGATCGCAAAGCTATGAAGTATGCCCATATTATCGTAATACTTGACATAAACATCTGTGCGGAATTCGACTTTCATAGAGTTTGCGTTGGTATCCGAACAATACAGCAGGAACTGCGGGTTACGGGTTCCCTTCTTTGTACCGTCAAGAGTTCCCATAAAGGCAAACTTGTACTCACTGGCATACAGCTTGACCTTTGTTGAGGTATAGAGAGGATCTTCTGTACTCCATCTGAAACACAAGCCGTCTGTTGTTGAATAGGAGTAATACGGAGCGAAAGTCGTCAGCTCGCCCTTGGATGCTTCAAGGTTGATATACGAACCTGTGACGTTATTGGTACCCGTCACAAAGGTGTTTCCGTCGTGCCACAAACCTGCCGCATCCTTCACGGACTTGATCTCATTATCGCTGAGATTCTTCTGACCCACGATATATTCTCCCCAGTTGGTTTGATCGGAGAAATACGTCTTTGCGCTCTCAGAGAAGAGATCCAAGGTGCCGCCTTTCACAGGACTGTCTGTCGCTTTCGTCATATCACTATCAAAGAAGTAAGAGCCTGCCTTAATCGTATAGGTACCGTAGCTCTTAGTCCTTACCTCTGCATCCTTTGTAAACAGAAGTGTCATTGACTTGTAGCTGTCAGTTCCCGATTTCTTCATATGATAGGACTGGTCGTCGGTGTCAGAGCTTTGCACAAAAATATCGGCGTTGATCTCACGATAGTCAGTTGCTGTATTCTGTGACCAATAGGGATTGCTCTTGGTGTCAACGAACACCCATGCCTCGTCTGTCCGCATGACAGGCTTTGCCTTGCCAAGTTCGACCATATCGCCGACAGCCGGATACTCGACAAACTGAACATTAAATATCTCGATATACTTATTACCTGTCGCAGCGTCTGTTTTTTGAGCTGCGCCTGTTTCATCTGATGTCAGGAAGATGATCGGATATCTTTCGGGGTTGTAGTCTTTCACGTTCGTATACTTATAATCGGTGGAGTTTTCAGCAAGGGTATATCTGATCTTGAAGGTAGAGCCTGCCCGTACCTTTGCCTGTGCGTCAAAGAGTACGCAGGCGATCGAACCTTCACTGCTGATCTCCAGACCGGATACACCACGCTGGAGGTCTGCGATCGCATTTTCAAGCTCAGTTGCTGAGCTGTCGGAAAGGAATACTTCTTCCGCATTTGCTAATTTCTTTCTCAGGGATGCCAGAGATGACGCAGAGTATTGTCTGTTCTTAGCACCCTTCGTGAAGTATTCAGGATAATGACCGCCACCGTCGCCGTGAATCTTATGGGATGACATATCTGAATCTTTCAGAGGATCGTCAATATACTGTCTTGAACTGAGGATCGAGTGATACAGTGCGCGATAAAGGTTCAGCTTGCTGTTGAGTGAGATCAGATCGTTATAAGCCTCCTGCTCTGTTTTACTATCAACATTTGTTGTAATATAGTAAGTCAGACCGCTTGTTTCAACCTTGGTTGAATAAGCTGAATACATATTCAGAAGACCTTCGGAATACACTCTGTTTGCACCCGTCGCCAGCTCTCCCTTATCGTCATATTGAGAAACGATATTGTATCCGTAGTAAACAGAACGGAGCAGGTTGATCGCCTTTTTGAGTGCCATCTGATCTGACTCAAATTTTACCCATTCGCCGTAATTGTCATTATTGGTCGGTTCAAAGAGGCAATAATCGCCGCCTTGCAGGGAGGTTTTGTAAACATGAGTCGTTGATGCGCCTGCTTTTGGTTCTTTTACGGTAAAGGTAATGAAGGGAGTATTTCTGCTGATGTTGTCAAGATAATAGATGTTTGCGTTTTCTGCGCGAGTGAGCTGCTTTGTCATCGGAACAGGAGCAGGATCGAGGAACGGACCGCTGACGGTGATGGTAGGATCTGTCCAGCCGTCAGGGAGACGGAAGTACACGGACAGTGTATCACCGATCTGTACTTCCTCAGGATCGAAAGTATAGAGGTTGAAGTTTGTAAAGTGACCACTTCCGCCGTTGTAGTTGGAAAGCTGCTCAAGCCATACATCGCCATGGGCATTCTTCACCGTCTTTGTCTGTACGGTCGGATGAGCGGGATCCATTCCGGTCAAGCCAAAGGTATAGTC
Source organism: uncultured Eubacteriales bacterium (assembly GCA_900322105.1). GTDB lineage: Bacteria > Bacillota > Clostridia > Oscillospirales > Acutalibacteraceae > UBA1213. The sequence continues at coordinate 9,685 of ONYV01000027.1, forward strand.
TGCTTCTTTGGAAACAGGGAGCTTGAATTCATACCAGTCGTAGTATGCTGAAAGCTCTGCCATACCCAAACGTCCGTCTGAGTCGTTGTTGCCGCCTGCGCCGCCTGTACCACCGAAACGGTTGCCTGCGCCGATATCGTAGCCACTTGAGTTCTTTTTGCCGCCCTCGCCGTATATGTCAGCATAGGATTTGTTCTGAATACGAACCTTTCCGCCGCCGACATACGCCATCGGCAGATCTACATCAGCAAGATCGTCTTCATTGATGCCGGGGTTATTGTAAGTACCGCCGCCACCGCCGCCTGAGCCGCCGTCCGAGCCGCCGCCGTCGGAACCGTCGTCACCCTTATTGGAGTCCCAGCCCTTCATCTTATACAGTGGTCCATTCATTTCGGTAGATACATAATATCCATCTCCAAGAGT
>ONYV01000009.1 GCA_900322105.1 uncultured Eubacteriales bacterium
GTCCGGAACGGATGCCGGAGAATATGAGGCAGACAAATGCTTTGCGGCAGGTGCGGATATCTGCACGGTGCTCGGCGTATCGAACAACGCGACGATTGAAGGTGTTGTGCGCAGCGCGAAGAAGCACGGAAAGAAAGTCATGGTCGATATGATCGAAGTGCCCGATCTTGCGGCAAGAGCTGCCGAGATCGATGCGATGGGCGTCGATTATATCTGCGTGCATACCGCATTTGACGTTCAGAAGACCGGCAAGGATCCGCTGGATGACCTCAAGGTCGTAAACAAGGTTCTGAAACATGCAAAGTCCGCTGTCGCGGGCGGCGTCAAACTGAACACCATTGATGCAATTGTGGAAGAAGGCGCGGAGATTATCGTGGTCGGCGGCTTTATCTGCAACGCCGAAGACCGGGCGGCTACCGCGCGGGAACTGAAGGCACATCTGAAATAAGGAGAACTGTTATGAATAACCGGGAATATGCGGAAATCGTCTGTAAGGAACTGCAGGCAGGCCTTGGGGCCATTGATCCTGCCGCTACAGAACAATTCTTGGATCTTCTGCTCGGTGCGGATGAGATTTTCTGCGCCGGCGCAGGCCGCAGCGGCTTTCAGATCCGCGGCTTTGCGATGCGCTTAATGCATATGGGACGCAAGTCCTATATGGTCGGCGAGACCTGCACGCCAAACATCACCGATCAGGGACTGCTTGTGGTATGCAGCGGAAGCGGAACCACAAAGTCACTGGTCAATCATGCGATGAAGGCAAAGGAAGTCGGCGCAAAGGTGGCGCTGGCGATCTTGTCCGTTCTGACGCCGGAACAGGTAGCGCTGTCGGTATCTTTGGGCGACAGCAAATCGCTGACAAAGGCAAGCGGCGTCGGCAATAAGTTAGCGCAGCGCATTATCCTTGAATTGAAGGATAAGATCAAGAAATTGGGCATTGGAGAGCCGATGTCGGGAGAGATGGATGTACCTGCGGGTACTGCGCCTGTCGTGACAGGAAATCTGTCGCAGGCGATCGCAGCCTTGGCGGTGCTGGGATATACGCCTGATGACGTGATGCCTTTCCTGTCGGGCATTGATACCACACTTCCTGTGGAAACGATCATAGCGCAGACGCTCAAAGCCATTGGCAAGAAATAAACGGCGGTCTGCGCCGCTGTTTTGAAAAACACTTCGATCTGTATAAACGAAAGGATAAGGTCATGGAAGATTATGATTTTGAAAACAGGATCGTGTCTCCGACAGAGATCATGGGAGACAGCGATTCCGATAATCCGCTGCGCCCGAAAACGCTGCAGGATTATATCGGTCAGGAAAAGGCAAAGGAAAACCTGTCTGTCTTTATTCAGGCGGCAAAACAGCGCCATGAGAGTCTTGACCATGTACTGCTTTACGGTCCTCCGGGACTGGGAAAAACCACTCTTTCGGGTATTATCGCAAACGAAATGAACGTGAACCTTCGTATCACTTCCGGTCCTGCCATTGAAAAGCCCGGAGATCTTGCGGCGATCCTGACAAACCTCAACGAAGGCGATGTGCTGTTCATTGACGAGATACACAGGATCTCACGGGCGGTCGAAGAGATCCTCTATCCTGCAATGGAAGACTTTGCCATTGATATCGTCACAGGAAAAGGACAAATGGCGGCGTCTTATCATCTGCCGCTGCCGCATTTTACGCTGGTTGGCGCAACCACCAGAGCAGGACAGCTGACAGCCCCTCTCAGAGATCGTTTCGGCGTATCACTGCGGCTGGAACTGTATACCCCCGAAGAATTGGCAAGGATCGTGACCCGAAGCGCAGGAATATTGAAGATCGACATCGAACCTGACGGCGCTATCGAGATCGCATCACGCTCCAGAGGTACGCCGAGAATCGCAAACCGTATGCTCAAACGTGTCCGTGATTTTGCGCAGGTACTGTCAGACGGCGTGATCACCCTCGAAACGGCGCAGACGGCGCTTGACCGTCTGGAGATCGACGAGCTGGGACTGGATGCAAATGACAGAAGAATGCTGACGGCGCTCGTCAAGTTCTACCGCGGAGGACCTGTCGGACTGGAAACGCTGGCGGCGGCGATCGGTGAAGAAGCCGTCACCATCGAAGACGTGATCGAACCGTATCTGATGCAGATCGGCTTTCTGAACCGCACGCCGAGAGGGCGGTGCATCACAAGGGCGGCTTGTCTGCATATGGGCTTTGAAGTGCCGGATGTGTCGGACGGACAGATACGTTTTGAATAATAAAGCAGATCGGAGGGAAAAGCATGAGTGAACTGCTGACCGTTTCGGGACTGAATATGTATGTCAGGATGATGCTCGAATCGGATGTGCATCTCAAACGGATCAGACTGAGAGGAGAGATCTCCAATCTGACAGATCACTACCGTTCGGGACATATCTATATGACGCTGAAAGACGAGAGGAGCGCTGTCAAGGCGGTGATGTTCGCAGGAAGCGCCAAAGGACTGCGTTTTCGTCCGCAGGACGGCATGAAAGTTGTGATTGAGGGACGTGTCACGCTCTATGAAGTGACAGGCTCTTATCAGCTTATTATAGATGAAATGATGCCCGAAGGGATCGGAGAACTGACGGTCGCCTTTGAACAGCTCAAAGCAAAGCTGCAAAAGGAAGGACTGTTTGACACGGAGCATAAAAAGGTGCTGCCGCTGTATCCGAAACGCATCGGTGTCATCACTTCACCTACGGGAGCGGCAGTGCAGGATATCCTGCGCATTCTCAAACGGCGCTATCCGATCGGAGAGATCGTGTTTCAGCCCGTGACCGTTCAGGGAGAAAACGCTGCGCCCGAACTGACAGCGGCGATAAAGGATTTTGATCGGTACGGTCTTGCGGATGTGATCATTATCGGACGAGGCGGCGGTTCGATAGAGGATCTGTGGGCGTTCAATGATGAGGGTCTGGCAAGAGCGATCTATGACTGCCGCATTCCTGTGGTATCGGCGGTCGGACATGAAACGGATTTCACAATTTGCGATTTTGTGTCGGACGTGCGCGCCTCTACACCGTCAGCAGGCGCAGAACTTGTGTCGCCCGAAATGGAAGCGATGGAGTCAAACTTACTGTATTACCGTCAGAAACTGAAAAGTCTGATGCAGCAGCGCCTGCGTTTTGAAAAACAGCGCCTTGAGACTCTGAAAAATGCCAAAGTGCTGCGTTCGCCAAAGGATCTGGTGCATTTCCGCAGGATGCGGCTTGATATGCTCAGCAGCCGCTTGCTGTCCTCTTATCGTCAGACCGTGTCAAAAGAACAGACACGATTGAAAAGCACTGCGGCAAAGCTCGATGCTCTCAGTCCTCTGAAAGTGCTGTCAAGAGGATATGCGATCGCCCAAAAAGACAACAGACCGCTGCGTTCTGTCAAGGAAGCTGACAAGGATGATGTGATCGACATCATTTTATCTGACGGCACACTGAAAAGCCGCATCATCGGCAGAAAGGAAACATCATATGACTAAGAAAACAGACTACGAAAGCGCTGTGCTCCGTCTGGAGGAGATCGTCACACAGCTGGAAAACAGTGAACTGCCGCTTGAAAAGGCGATCAAGCTCTTTGAAGAAGGAACAAAATTAACGTCTTTCTGTTATGATACACTGCAAAAAGCAGAACAGAAGATCATTGCAGCCGATGAACTGAAAACCGAAGCGGACAGGGAGGAAGAAGCATGACACTTTCCGAGATCGAAAAAGCATTGGTGTCTTTTTTGCCCGAAAAAGACGAATATATTAAGACCGTCGTTTCAGCGATGGAATACAGCCTGACAGCAGGCGGAAAGCGCATCCGTCCGATGCTGACGCTGCAGTTTGCAAAGCTCTGCGGCGGCAGTGAAGAATGCGCCCTGCCCTTTGCCTGCGCAGTAGAGATGATCCATACGTATTCGCTCATCCATGATGATCTTCCCTGTATGGATGATGACGACCTGCGTCGTGGAAAGCCTACGAATCATAAAGTGTTCGGAGAAGCGGCGGCAGTTTTAGCAGGAGACGCTCTGCTCACACTGGCGTTTGAAACGGTGCTGTCCGAAAAAGCAGCTGCGCTCAACGGTTTTGCAAAATGCGCCGAAGCAGGAAGAGTGCTGGCATCCTGCGCAGGAGCAGAAGGCATGATCGGCGGACAGATCATCGACATCGAAAGCGAAAACGAAGCGCGCAGCATTTCTCTTGAACGTCTGAGAGTGATGGACGAAAAGAAAACAGGCGCACTCATCAAAGCAGCCTGTCTGATGGGCTGTATTTCGGCAGGCGCAGACGAAACACAGAAAAATGCGGCGGCACGCTATGCGGAATGTATCGGACTTGCGTTCCAGATCGTGGACGATATGCTGGATGTAACGTCTGATGAAGCGACCCTCGGAAAACCCATCGGCAGCGACAGCGCCAACAACAAGTCGACATACGTATCCCTTTTGGGGCTGGATGAATGCAAAAAGTTGGCATCCCGACTGACAGATGAAGCGATCAGCAGTCTTTCTGTCTTTTCAAACGGCGCAGAAGACCTGACAGCCCTTGCTTTGTCACTTCGTGACCGTAATCAGTAAGACGCAGGCTGTTCTGCCTTTCTTGAAATTCAAGTCTGTGAAACTTGAAATATAAAGGGGATTATAGTATAATAATTCGGATAGGCAAAATATCACGTTCACTTATTTTGATACAATGGGCGGGTGTTTTGTCGGCTCACAGCTGCATGACGATCTTGCTTGTCATGCGGTGTGAACACAGTCTGTAAGTCTGCCAACGGTATAAGGGGAATATACGCTATGGCGAAGGAATATTTACTGAGTAAGATACATAAACCGTCTGACTTGAAAAATCTGACGGATAAAGAACTGATACAGCTTTCGGATGAGATACGTGAAAAGATCGTGGAAACGGTGGCGCAAAACGGCGGACACCTTGCTTCAAATCTTGGTGTTGTAGAACTGACGCTGGCGCTGCACCGTGTGTTTGATGTGCCAAACGACAAGATCGTGTGGGATGTGGGACATCAGTGCTATGCCCATAAGATCCTGACAGGAAGATGTGAGCAGATACACACCATCCGTACCGAAAACGGTCTTTCGGGTTTTCCAAAGCGCAGCGAAAGCGATTGCGACTGTTTTGATACGGGTCACAGCAGCACTTCCATTTCGGCAGCCCTTGGCATTGCCTGTTCGGACATGATGCAGCAAAACGAACACTACACCATCGCCGTGATCGGTGACGGAGCGCTTTCGGGCGGTATGGCGTATGAAGGGCTGAATAACGCAGGACGCAGCGGCAAAAAACTGATCGTCATTCTCAACGATAACAAAATGTCGATCTCGCAAAACGTTGGTTCTATGGCAAGATACCTCTCACGCATCCGCATCAAACCGTCTTATCTGTTAGCAAAGACAAAAGTACACCGACTGGAAAGAGTGCCGCTGGTCGGAAAACCTGTGACAAACGGCATGAAGCGGCTGAAAGACTGGACAAGGGACGAGTTTTTCGGTCAGAAGAAAAATATGTTTGAGCAGTTCGGCTTTACTTACCTCGGACCTTATGACGGACATGATATCACACAGCTGCAAACAGCCCTGAACGCTGCCTGTCATAAGCACTTCCCTGTGTTAGTCCATGTCTGTACCAAAAAAGGAAAGGGATATGAATACGCAGAAAAAAATCCCAAGTATTTTCACGGCATCTCTGCCTTTGACGTGGAAACAGGCGAACCGAAAAGCAGTTCAAAAGGATATTCCGATGTGTTCGGAAGCGTGATGTGCGAAACGGCGCAGAAGGATAAGCGTATTTGTGCGATCACGGCAGCTATGGCGATCGGAACAGGGCTGAGCAGCTTTTCTAAAAAATTTAACGATCGATTCTACGATGTCGGTATCGCAGAAGAACACGCCGTGACCTTTGCGTCAGGTCTGGCAACGCAGGGGATGATCCCCGTGTTTGCGGTGTATTCCACCTTTTTGCAGCGCAGTTATGACCAGATCCTGCACGACGCCGCTTTACAAGATCTGCATATCGTGCTGGCGATCGACCGTGCCGGTGTGGTAGGTGAAGACGGAGAAACGCATCAGGGCATCTATGACGCTGCCATGCTCAGCACCATGCCGAATGTAACGGTATTTGCGCCGTCAGGCTTTCAGGAGCTGACGCTCTTTTTGCAAAAAGCGGTGTACCATACAAAGGGCGTGGCGGCAGTGCGTTATCCGAGAGGCGGAGAAGGATATCTGCCAAAAGAATATCAGAGCAGCGATACACCCTATGTTTTTTTGGGAGATGAACAGGCAGACACGCTGATCGTGACCTACGGCAGAGAATTTTCGGAAGTCTGTCTTGCCTGTGAAGCACTGAAAGAAAAAGGCGTTTCCGTTTGTATCCTGAAGCTGAATGTCATCAAGCCCATTCCAAAGGCAGCGGCAGAAAAAGCAGCGTCTTTTCCGACCGTTTATTTCTTTGAAGAAGGCGTCAGAGCAGGCGGTATCGGTGAGCATTTCGGTTATGAACTGCTGACGAAAGGTTTTCACGGAAGCTATCATCTGTGCGCTCTTGACGGCATTATCCCGCAGGCGAAAGCGTCTTCCGTTTTACAAAAAGCAGGGCTGGATCATCTGTCGATCATAGATGCGGTTCATCATGCATAACGGCAGCAGAACGCTGAACGATATGTGTAGGCGCATGGTGCAAAAAGTTTTTCAGGAAGGGAGATCGGAGGAAAACTTTTATCAAAAAACGGTTTCCTCCCAAAAAGAAACATGGCGAAGAAAAGACTGGATGTGCTGGTGTATGAAGCAGGGTATGCCGAAAGCCGTGAGAAGGCAAAAGCACTCATCATGGCAGGGGTGATCTATGTGGATAACCAGAAATCCGATAAACCGGGAACGACCTATCCCGAAACGGTGCAGCTTGAAATGCGCGGCGCAAAGCCAAAATACGTCAGCAGGGGCGGCTTGAAGCTCGAAAAAGCAGTGGAGAAGTTTTCGCTGGATCTAAAAGATAAGATCACGATGGATATCGGCGCGTCAACGGGCGGCTTTACGGACTGTATGCTGCAAAACGGCGCAAAAAAAGTTTACTCTGTCGATGTCGGTTACGGTCAACTTGATTGGAAGCTGCGAAACGATGAGCGTGTTGTCAATTTAGAGAGAACCAACGTGCGGTATATCACAAAGGAGCAAGTACCCGAAGAGATCGGCTTTTTCAGCGTGGATGTGTGTTTTATCAGCTTAGAGCTGGTACTTCCTGCGGTAAGACCGCTGCTTGCGGAAAATGCAGAAGCGGTGTGCCTGATCAAGCCGCAGTTTGAAGCAGGCAAGGGAAATGTCGGCAAGAATGGTGTGGTGAGGGACAAAAACATCCACAAAGCGGTGATCGTCAAGATCTATGAGTTTTGCCTGAGCCACGGTTTTGACGTGCTGGATCTGACCTATTCGCCTGTCAAGGGACCCGAGGGCAATATTGAATACCTGCTCTACATCCGCCGCTCAGACGACGCAAAGGCGCTCAAGGCGCTTGATATCGAACAGACGGTAGAGGATTCCCATAAGGAACTGGATAAATAAGACGGATCCGTTAAGTCAGCATTTCAGATCAGATACTTTCAATCCTCAAACAGGAGATGGGCGTATTGAAACAGATACAGAACATAGCAGTGATACCGAACCTGACAAAAAAAGACGCTTACAGCACGACCCTGCAGGTATTGTCCCGATTGAAAAAACTATCGGTACAGGCATTGATGACGAAGCATTATCAAAGTCATTTCCAAAGCAGCGACATTATTTTTTGCGATACGGTGGAAACGCTTTGCCAGAGTGCCGATATGGTGCTGACCATCGGCGGCGACGGCACGATCATTCACGCAGCGCTCCATGCATCTTTCTTTCACAAGCCGCTGCTCGGCATCAATACGGGTACTCTCGGTTTTGCAGCAGAGCTGGAAACAGATGAACTGGATATGCTGTCAAGACTGGTCAGCGGCGACTATACCATCGAAAAACGCATGATGCTGCATATCGAACACCACACCGCCAAGGGGAAACGAGAGTTTCGGGCAATGAACGATGCGGTCATTTCAAGAGGGTCGCTGTCCCGTCTGATCGACATAGACGTATCCTTAGCGCCTGAGAGGGGATACATTTGCAGCTATCGTGCAGACGGTCTGATCATCTCAACACCCACAGGATCGAGCGCCTATTCTTTGGCAGCAGGAGGACCTGTGGTAGAGCCGACCATGAAATGTATCCTGATGACACCTGTGTGTTCACATTCGCTGTTTGCCCGTCCTGTCGTGTTCAGCCACCATTCCGAGCTGTCCGTCAGCGCAAGCTGTGACGATGAAACAGAAGTATATCTGACGATAGACGGAGCGATCACGGTGACGGTGCAGAAGGAAGACACGATCCTGATTTCGACAGCGCAGACGGAAACGGAGTTCATCAAATTAAAGGACAGGACGTTTTACAAAATACTGAATGATAAGTTTACAGAGAAAGGCAGACAGCTATGAAGATCCGAAGACAAGCACGAATTTTAGAGCTGATCCGTGAATATGACATTGAAACTCAGTCCGATCTGTTGGCAAAGCTGAAACAGGACGGCTTTCAGGTAACGCAGGCAACGGTTTCGAGAGATATCAAAGAAATGCGGCTGCTCAAGACACTTGACAGCAACGGTACTTATAAATACTCTGCCGAGATGGTATCGGCAGAGGAACAGCAGTCACATTCCTACCTGTTTTCAACGGCTGTCACGGGCGTTGACTGTGCGCACTCGCTGGTCGTGATCAAAACGCAGATCGGTATGGCGCAGGCAGTATGCGCAGCGCTCGACGCTACCGACCGAGTCGGCGTGCTGGGGTCGATCGCAGGAGATGACACCATCTTTGTTGCAACACGTACAGATTCTGTCGCCGTTTCGCTGGTGACGGATATCAAAAAAATGATGACAGCAAAAAACAATTCCTTTCAATCGTGAGGTAAACTATGTTAACCAATCTTTATATCGAAAACATCGCAGTCATTGAAAAGGTCAGCATTGATTTCGGGCAGGGACTCAACGTGCTGACAGGTGAAACAGGCGCAGGAAAGTCCATCATCATCGACTCGATCAACGCCGTTCTCGGCAACAGAACTTCCAAAGACCTCATCCGCAGCGGCAGCGACAGCGCTTTTGTCAGCGCAGAGTTTACCGACCCTTCCGAGAAGGCATTGGAAGTGCTTTCAGAGTACGGATTTGAGCCGGAGGACGGCGTGGTCATTATCCAGAGAGAACTGAATGCTTCGGGCAAAGGAAAATGCCGCATCAACGGCAGACCAACCACCGCTGCTATATTAAAAGCGGTGGGGATCTACCTGATGAACATCCACGGTCAGCACGAGAGCTATGAACTGATGTCGCCCGAACAGCATATCCGCTATATCGACAAGTTAGGCGAACTGTCTGACGAGGTGCAGGTATACAGCGAAGTCTATCACCACTACAAAAAACAGAAAGCGGAGCTGGACAAAGCAAGATATGACGAAGCCGAAAGGGAAAGAAGGCTTGATCTGCTGCGGTATCAGGTCGATGAACTGGAAAACGCCGATCTTTATGTCGGGGAATACGAAGAACTGCTGGAGCAGCGCACGATGATCGAGAATAAGGAAAAGATCGCTGAGGCGCTGAATGAAGTGCGTGAACTGCTCAACGGCAGTGATGATTCTGACGGCGCCATTCAGATGTTAGAAACTGCAAGCGGTTCGATTGGTGATATCACGAATGTCTATCCCGATGCACAGAGCGTTGCCGAACGTCTGCAAAGCGCCGTATATGAATTAGAGGACTGCTGCAGTGAGGTCATTTCGATGAGTGAATCAGCAGACGGCGAAGTGGAAAGTCTTGATGACATTGAAGACCGCATCGACCTCATCCACCGTCTTGGCAGAAAGTACGGCACAACCATCGAAGAGATGCTGGCGTTTTTGGAGAATGCGAAAAAAGAGCTTGAGTATCTTGAAAAGTATGAAGAAAACCGTGAAGCGCTGACAGAAGAATGTCAGAAAAGTTTTCAAAAGGCAAATGCGCTGGCAAAAGCGCTGTCTGAGAAACGGGCAGAAGTCGGCAAACGGTTTTCTGCGGAAGTAAAGCAGGAAATGGCGTTTTTGGATATGCCGAATGTCGAGTTGGTGGTCAGTCAGAAAACGTGTCCGCTGAACGCAAACGGCTGTGATGAGATCGAGCTGCTGATCTCCACAAACCCCGGAGAAGCGCCGAAACCCGTTGCAAAGATCGCATCGGGCGGCGAGCTTTCCAGAATGATGTTGGCGATCAAAAACGTATTGGCGGATAAAGATGATATCGACACGCTGATCTTTGATGAAGTCGATACGGGCATCAGCGGCAGCGCATCCCAGAAAGTCGGTTTCAAGCTGAAAGAGGTTTCCGCAAGCCGTCAGGTGCTTTGCGTGACGCATCAGGCGCAGATCGCTGCGTTAGCCGACCATCATTTCAAGATCGCCAAAACCGTCAAGGACGGCAAGACCTACACAGGCGTGACGACACTTGACCACGAAGGCAGACGCAGTGAATTGGCAAGGATCATCGGCGGCGTAGAGATTACAAAAGCGACCCTTGACTATGCCGAAGAACTGCTGAAAAACGGCAAATGAATTTCTCAAACAGGTAACAAGCGTCATAACATCGGCGCTTAAAATATATTTTTATCAAGAGAGGAAGAAACACAATGGATTGTATTTTTTGTAAGATCATCGCAGGGGAGATTCCCTCACAGAAGGTTTATGAGGACGAAACGGTCTATGCTTTCAAGGACATCAACCCAATGGCGCCTGTTCATGTGCTGATCGTTCCAAAACAGCATATTGCGTCTGTCAACGAGGTGACTGCCGAAAACAGCGCCGTGATCGCTCATATCTATGAAGTCGCTTCTCAGCTGGCAAAAGAACTGGGTGTGGCGGAAGACGGCTACAGGATCGTCACAAACTGCGGCAAAAACGCAGGACAGACCGTATTCCACCTGCATTTCCACCTTCTCGGCGGTACACCGCTCAAGATCGAAATGTGCTGAGAATGCAGAAGTATGACCGTTCCTTGTCAGTGACGGCATAGGATTTTTACGATTTGCAAATCTTAGCGGTCTTTATTCTCTGAAAAGGTTTTTTCAGACGGAGGAAACAGGATGAAACGACCGATATTTGTTATTGGACTCACATTTTTACTGATATCGGCTGTGAATATTTCCCTAAGCGGCACAGCAAGACTGATCCTTGGTGCAGTGAGTCTGCTGTGCCTTTTGGCTGTCATGAAAAAGAAACAGCTGAGAAAGTACAGAGCGCTGCCGTTGATCCTTGCAGCGTGCCTGATCTCCGTCCTTTGGGTAAGCGCCTATACGGAGCTTACAGTATCTCCTGCTGAAAATATGCAGGGGAAAACAGCCTGTCTGACAGGCAAGCTCTGCGAACTGCCCTATGTAAGCTATGGCAGGTATTATTATGAGATCGAAGCTGACAAGCTGACAGGAACGGACAGTTCTGTGCTGACGCATACAAAGATACTGGTGTCAAGCGCAAAACCCCTTTCACTTGAACCCTATGACACACTGACAGCAACGGTCAGCATCCACCCCGAAACGCCCTTTTACCGAAAAGTCAAGGGCATCATGCTCACAGCGTCAGTCAAGGAGGATGACTCTGTACAGATCACTCCCGAAACGGACAAGCCGCTGTATTACTACTTTTTGATGCTGCGCAGCAGGATATCAGAACGGCTCGACACATTACTTTCTGCGCCTCACGCTGAATTTTTGTCGGCGTTTTTTCTTGGTGAAAAGACAAGGCTTTCACCACAGGTCAAAAACGATCTGCAGGATGCCGGATTGTCGCATATCGTGGTGGTTTCAGGACTGCATTTGACGATACTGACGCGCTTATGCATGATGTTTCTGATGGGACTGCTGCGCCGAAAAAAGCTGTCGATCGTTTTGTGCGAGGGTATGATCCTCTTATATATGGCGCTGACGGGGTTTTCTCCGTCAATACTCAGGGCAGGGATCATGCAGCTGGTGATGCTGTCAGGAGAGCTTTTGCTGCGAGATGCAGATCCGCCGACATCTCTTTCATTCTCGGCGCTGCTGATCCTGCTGTTTCAGCCGTATGCGGCATCGGATATCAGTCTGTTGCTGTCGTTTTTTGCGACATTAGGGATACTGCTGCTGGAAAAGCCCATCAGAACAAGGCTGATGAATGCGATAGAGCCGAAAAGAGAGAGCCGCATCGCCCTTGCGCTTAGAAAAGTACTGCTGCGCTTTGGCTTCTATGTCTGTGGTATCATCAGCGTCTACGCTTCTGCCATGCTGTTTTCTGCGCCTCTGACGATATTGTATTTTCGCAGATTTGCGCTCTACGGACTGTTTTACAACCTGTTAGTAACGCCCCTACTGCCTTTGCTCATGTTCAGTGTGGTTTTGATGCTGCTGCTGAGCCTGTGCGGTGCGCTTT
>ONYV01000050.1:0-2026 GCA_900322105.1 uncultured Eubacteriales bacterium
CTCATCGATCAGGTCGATTGCCGCTGCGGGATCGTGTGAGAGGATACAGTCAGTCAAAGAGAGAATGCTGGACTTGTCGGCAAGACCTGCGGATCTTCTGACAAGTTCTTCGGTGATATGAGTGTTCTGCCCCAATACCTGATCGAGCAGAGAAAGGGAATCTCTCATAGCGCCGTCTGCGATACCTGCGATGAGAAGCGCCGCGTCACGGTCGATCTGTGCGCCCTCCTGCTCACAAACGAAAGAAAGTCTGTCGGCGATGCATTCAGGCGGTATACGGTGAAAATCGAAACGCTGACATCTTGACATGATAGTAGCAGGGAGCTTATGCACTTCTGTTGTTGCAAGGATGAAGATCACATGAGGAGGAGGCTCTTCCAGCGTTTTGAGCAGCGCATTGAAAGCGCCGATGGAGAGCATATGCACCTCGTCTATGATATATACCCTGTATTTTGCGTTAGCAGGCGTAAAATCCGCTTCTTCACGCAGCATACGGATATCATCCACACCGTTGTTGCTGGCAGCGTCGATCTCTGAAACGTCCATCACGCTTCCGTCATCGATCCCTTTGCAGATCTCACATTCACAGCAGGGATCGCCGTTTTTCGGATTCAGGCAGTTGACCGCCTTTGCAAGGATCTTAGAGCAGGTGGTTTTTCCTGTACCCCTTGAGCCTGTGAAAAGATAAGCATGGGCGATCCTGTCGGATTGCAGCTCATTTTTGAGCGTATCCGTAACTTGCGGCTGTCCGATCACATCGGCAAAAACACGGGGACGGTATTTTCTGTATAAAACTCTATACATTTTATCACGTCCCTTCAGAAAAAATTGTGCAAAGCGAAAAATCAGCTAAAAAAAAACAGACAGCCCGTTTTAGAACGGTTTCTCATGCCCTTGAATATACGGTCGAACAGACTGACTGCATCGCACAGAACGAAACGCTTAATGCTGCTCGGTTCCCCGCCTGACATGGTTCACGGTGTTCTGTCGCACAGCGCCTGCCCGATCGTATATTCAAGGGTATGAATCTGTCTTGTAAACATCAGCAACCCTATTATACTATAAACGAAATAAAAAATCAACACTATTTCAAGTATTTTTTTAACGATATCAAAAGAATGCCCCGAAAAAGCCGCATTTCGGTCAAAAAGTGAATGCGCTCTGCGGTGAAGTGCCGCAGAGTCTGCGCATCCGACTGTTTTTCAAAAATCGTTTATGCCTCTGCTGCTTCCACGTTGACTTTGAAGTATTGCTTTGCGATCGCTCCTCTGCTGTCCTTGACTTTGACAACGATCAGATAGCGCGTATCCTTTTTCGGTCTGACAGTGATGGTGTCGTTTTCTGCGAAATCCTGCACGGTGACCCATTTTTTAACGGTCGTTTTCCGATAGAGTACGGCATAGGTATAGGGAGCGGCGCCGCCCTCGGCTGAGGCGCTGACTGTGATGCCTTCGCCAAGACGGATGCTTTGAGACGACAGGACAGACGTATTTTCGAGTGGTTCGACTTCTTCTTCAAAGACAGGTTCAGAAACGGCATTCGGGTCGTAGATCACAAACGGAATGCTCATCACACCGACAAAATTGCCGTGGAAGGTGATAACGGCGTTAGCGGTACCGGGTTCGGTATTGTCGGTATATTGCAGCGTATAATCCTTGCCTTCTTCCAGTGTGGTCTCACCGAATTTTACGGCGACCTGCATATAGCAAGGCTCGCCTGTGTAGGTGAATTCCGTTTCGTCGGCATAATACGAGAGAGAAGCGGCAGGAACGGGTCTGATCTCAAAAGTGCGTTCGATCACGCCTTTGAATTTTCCTTTGCCGCTGATGCGCACATGGGCTGTGCCGACATTGACGTTATCGGTGATCTCAACATCATAATCGGAATCGCTGTCGAGCATTTTGCCGCCGATATTAAGAGTGAATTTTGGAGTAATGGGACTGCCTGTATATAAGTATATGTTGTTATCCAAGGTAACATTCCTCCGTTTTGAATATCTTTGATATTATAACATACTTTCATCAAA
>ONYV01000050.1:2031-16809 GCA_900322105.1 uncultured Eubacteriales bacterium
CAAAGAATTTTGGCTATTATTACAGACTTGACCGAAATGCCTATCAAATTGACAAAAAATTCATAGAACGCATTGTATATTTTTCCAAACAGAAAAAAACAATTCCGCTATTTGTGCAAAATAACGGAATTGTACAGGACGCATTCAGTCTCCTTGCCTGACAGCGCAGAGCAGTCCTAACTTCATCATATCCGAAAAGCTCCGCTCCCGTTCTTCGGGTGAACAGCTCTCTCCTGTCAGGGGACAGTTAGAGATCGTGCAGATCGTCAGGGCATTTTTGCCAAGACGGGCAGCGTTGAAATAAAGTGCGGCGCATTCCATTTCCGTGGCAAGAACCCCTATTTTGCGCCATTCGATCAGACTGTCGGAATCGTCATAAAATGTATCTGTGGTGTACACCTGACCCACATGAACCGTCTGTTTCAGTTCCTTTGCCGCCTGATAAGCGCTAAGCAGCAAGGAAAAGGCGGCAGTTGGCGCAGGTGTGCCGGGCAGGCGGTACTGTGCGGCATAGTTTGAATTTGTTGCAGCGGACATGGCGATAACGATATCTCTCAGATGCAGCCGATCGCTGACAGCGCCTGCTGTGCCGATCCGTATAATATTGTCGACATCATAATATTGAAAAAGCTCATAGGAATAGATTCCGATCGAAGGCACGCCCATGCCGCTTGCCATAACAGATACTTCCTTACCCTGATAGGTTCCTGTATAGCCCAGCATACCACGCACGGCGTTCACCTGTCGGGGCTGCTCCAGAAAGTTTTCTGCAATAAATTTTGCGCGCAGAGGATCGCCCGGCATCAATACGGTTTTTGCAAACGCACCCTTTTCTGCGCTGATATGTGGTGTTCCCATGGCACTGTCCTCCTTTGTGTCAATAGCCCAGTTCTTCGCCTACGAGAATGACCTTGATCCTACCCTTTACACGCTGGAACGAGCTGACGGTATAGCTGCAGCAGATACGCTGTTCGCTTTTGCAGCCGTCGCCGATCTCGGCGTTTTCCATATTCATCGAAACGCATTTTCCCGTTTTGGCGCAATAGGTATTACAGCCGAGCCGCTGCGTATTTTTGGGAGCAGCATCCGTTCTGAGCCTGTCGAAAGCCTCGTCAAGATCTTTTACGATCTTGTTGACGCCTGCAACGACGATGACGCTTTTCGGTCCGAAGGTGATGGCGGCGATACGGTTGCAGTTGCCGTCAACGTTGAACAGCGTACCGCTTTCCGTGATGGCATTCGAGCTTGTGAGATAGACATCTGCAAAAAATGCTTTACGGTAGATTTCCTCTACCTGTTCTCTGCTCAGTCCCTCCTGACTTCTGTCAAGATACTGATACTTTCCGCTTTTGAGCAGTTCAGGGATGCCGCACTGCTTAAGGGTCACGGAACCGCCGTGTGTGACGATGTCGCCCTCCTGCATCAGTTCCTGCACTTTCGCTTTTGCTTCTTCCTTTGTTTGGCAGAAGTAGGGCGTCATCTGGTTTTTGCGAAGCGCTTCCATGGTTTTTTCGATGGTTTCCTTGCTGATCTCAATCATTGAGAATCGACCTCCTTGTTTTGTTTTTGAATAGACTTCTTCGGAAGTTTCCGAGGCTGGCTAATGATATGAGAAATGTATTTTGCCGCTGGTTCTTCTGTCATCCGTATATCTTCTTGTCAGGATGCGTTATATCACACCTTGATTCCGCAAAAGAAAAAATACAGCCGCTGCGATCAGGCATTCAATGATAAATATCACAGGGATTCCGACCATGAATTTCGGCTTTCTGGTCTTGTGATGGATCAGAAGCATGGTCAGATACATGGCAGCGCATCCGCTGAGCGCCGCAGATATCATGAGCGTCCTTTCGGGAATACGGCGGCGGCGGAGCTTTGCCGCTGCTTTGTCATACACCGTCAGCAGCACTGCGATCACGCTGCTGACAGCGGCATAGGTCAAAAGTATTTTTGAATCATCCATTTCCTTATTCTTCCTTGTCATTTTTTTCATAGTTCTATTATATATTGCATTAAGACTAAAATCAAGGTTGTGTTTGATATGAAAAAAAGTTCTGCACGATGGATCACTGTCACACTCATTCTCTGCATTCTGATCGGCGGTATCCTGATCTACAGCAAGAGCATTTCAGATAAGGGAGCGGCAGACGATCGGCAGGGATCTGCTGCTTCACAAGCAGAAGAACGCCTTATGAAAACCTCAGAACCAATTCCGGCAGTCAATGATACTTCCCAAACGTCTGAGCCGTCGGAGAAAACTGCCGAACCGACTGAAATGCGCGGAGTATGGATTCCCTATATGTCTTTGCAGCTTTCTGAGGATGAAAGAAACGAAGAGGCATTCAAAAAGAAGATCGGCGCAATGTTTGATACCTGCGTCAGTCACAAGCTGAATACGGTCATCGTTCATGTCAGACCATTTGGAGACGCTGTTTATCCGTCTGAATATTTTCCGTGGTCACATATCATCAGCGGTCAGCAGGGAAAGGGCGTGGACTTTGATCCGCTGAAGCTGCTGATAGAAGAAGCGCACCGAAAGGGTCTGTCTTTTCATGCGTGGATTAATCCGTTTCGCATCAGCACAGGGCATACGCCGCCGTCTCTTTCCTCCGACAATCCCTATTCCGTATGGAAAAACGGCAGTGATACCTTTTCGTATCAGGATGGCATTTACTACGATCCGGCTTCCTCACGGGTGCGGAAGCTGATCGTGGACGGCGCAAGAGAATTAGCGGAAAAATACGACATCGACGGCATTCAGATCGACGATTATTTTTACCCGTCCGAAGAAGAAGGCTATGACAAGCAGAGTTATGCGTCATATCTCAAAACCGTTTCGCAGGACGCTGTTCCGCTGACGCTCAGTCAGTGGCGGAAAAACAATGTCAATATGCTGATCGCAGGGATCTACAGCGCTGTTCATCAGGTAAAAGAAGATATCGTGTTCGGGATCTCTCCGCAGTGTAATTTTGACAATAACGAAAAGCTGTCAGCGGATATCCAAAGCTGGTGCCGTATTGAAGGCTATGTTGATTACATCTGTCCGCAGCTCTATGTCAGCCCGAATCATCCTGTCTTTCCGTTTAACGCATTAGCGGATGAATGGAAAAAGACCGTGCAGAATGAAAACATCAGGCTGTATTTTGGTCTGGGCTTATATAAGGCAGGAACGGACGCCGACGGCGGTACGTGGCAGGATGGCGCAGACCATTTGAAAAATGAGATCGAATATCTGAGAAAGATAGGCGCAGACGGTTTCATGCTGTATGCGTTTGATTATCTGACTGCGGACAGCGCCAAAGAGGAGGTAGTGCAGACGATGGCTGTCTTGTAAAGGATGAAACGATACCGTCGGATAATTCTTTTTTCGGTTCAGGATCATATATCGAGTACGATATCCGTGATAGGGATGATCTTCGTAAGATGCGGGGTCGGAAAGCAGATCAAGAGGATCGCATGGGGTGACAAAGAAGATCGGCATCTTTAGTCCAAAAAGATGTACTATTCCGACTTTTTTCTGCAAGTTATCTATGCTATAATATAGACAGTACAAAACATGGTATTTGTGCGGTATGAGCCTGACGAAACCAATTACGGTATGTGCCGAAGGCTTTTACGAAAGACAAAATGAGATCGGAAATCTGAAAGGAGAGATGCAATATGTCGAATTTGTTGGACAAAATGATCGAAGCGCTGCTCAAAGACAGCGGCGGTGTGGAATCGGATGTTGTACAGGCCTTGAGGATAAAGTGTGCTGAGCTGGGAGAAGATGCCGCAGAGGAGGAGGTCAGAACTGCGGCTTTAGCGGTGCTGATGGACTGCTTGCCGCAGGATGAGTGTGAGGGTGACGAGGAAAATGCCGATGACGTGACGGAAAATGACGAGGAAACAGAGGAAGTGACAGTACCGTCCCGTGATATGGATATCATGATCCGCACCAGACGCATGGTGCAGGAGTTTATCAAAGACGAGGGATGGAGCTACAGCACCCGACTGCTGAGAAAAAATATTGTGATACTGGAATTTATGTGTGTCGTCAGCGCAAACCGTCTGCGTGTGAGGATCGACATAGAAGCCGTGCCGAATGTGTGCAGGATCGCAGCTTATCTCCCGATTTCTGCGGATCTGACATATGCTGCTCCGCTCAGCCGCTTTCTGGCAAAAGAAAACTATCATAAACGTTTTGGCTGTTTTAAGTACGACGAACGTGACGGAGAGATCTGTTATGAATACAGCGTTCTTACGGATTTCGGATTGTGTCGGGAGGATTTTTCAAAATACCTCAGCGCAGTGATCGGTTCAGCATCCTCTGCTTATCAGAAGATCCGCAGTGAGGCGGTCGGCAAATATACGAAAACCCGATCGGATGAGATCAAAAGCGCCTGCAAAATGCTGCTCGAGGAACTGGACGGATCGTGCAGCGAATAATGGTCGGCAGGCAGGTCTGTATTTTACAGTGTATTCCGAAAGAACGGGAAGATCTGCCGGGTGTTTTCTGTGAGATATTTGCAGGTACATACTGCCTTTGATGCGCCTTGTCTTGCAGAAAAAAGCATGAATGCCGGTCAAAGCAGCGCTGCTTTTCACTCATGATCTTCTCATCCATAATTTTGGAAAGGATGTTTTGAAAGATCCCAAACGCAGTACCTTTAGCGTTACACCTTTGCAAAAACGATCCCTGAGGGGCTTTTGTCCTTCGGGGATTTTCTTTGCTGATTCAAAAGCACCTGAATGCAGCATGAAATAATTGACATTATGGGGCTGAACGTATATAATGAACATATCGTTTGAACGGTTATAACGAATTGTGTCAATAATGCCGAATGATTGCGGCGCCAAAACAGCCCGGCAGGTCAGAATGCATTATGCGCCGGATCATGGCACTGTGAGCATGATGCAGCGCTGCTGATACAGACAGAAAAGGAGTGGTTATCTTGATGAACGAGCGATCTGCTGTTCTTTTAGTCATCATGTCGGTTTTCGTATTTGCTGCGGGATTTCTTCCTGCGATAATAGAAAGCATACGGGAAGCGGTTTTTTATCATAAAAACCCAAGGTGCTGTTTTACAGGCAGGTATTCGATTTCGACAAAATTGCTCATACTGACGCTGGGACTGATCGTTTCGATCTGGATCTTAAGATATACCGTGGCGTATTATTCCTCTTTCCACGGATGTCCTAACGATATCGGACGCCTTGGATTTAGCGGCAAAGAGTTTTTTAACAGCTTTTTGCACGCGCTTCAAACGTTCAGCATGGATGAAAGCTATACGGATTACTGGGTGAACGGTCAGGAGATGATCGCTAAGCTCTCTTCGGGAAATGAAGCCGCACGGTGGTTTTATAATGCGTTTTGCAGCATTCAGAATATCATGGCGCCTGTGATCGGCGGCGCTGTTGTTTTTGAGATGCTGACCAAAGCGTTTCCGACTTTTCGGCTGTTCTGCATTGATTTTTTGCTGTGGAAAGAAAAGTATTATTTCAGCGAATTAAACGAAAACTCTCTTGCATTGGCAAGGAGCATCTTGTCCGAACCGTCCCGAAGAAATGCTACACTCATTTTTGCCGACGCCTATGCCGAAGACGATGAAGAAGACAGCACAGGTTGGCTGCTGGAAGCAAAAGCGATGGGTGCGATCTGTCTGAAAGCCGATCTGCTGCATATTTCATATAACAGGCTGAACAGGAAGAGAAAATTTATTTTCCTGATCGATAAATCAGAGAACAAAAACATCGGTATGCTGGCAGGCATGCTGGATGATGACAATATTGCTACATATCAGAATGCATTTATCTATGTGTTTTCTACCGACAGAAAATATTCAAACATAGAAGATGAGGTTTCGGGGATCGTGAATATTGCGCGGGATAAGGTCGAGAAACGAAATCAAAAGCTGAAACCGAAGATCAGGATGCCCTATGTTGTCCCGGTCAATGCTGTCAGAAATATGGCGGATCACTTGATGCAGGAAGTGCCGCTGTTTGAAGTGCTGATCGGTTCTGAGCAAAGAGAGCTTACGGTAACGATCATCGGCGGCGGTTCTGTCGGAACAGAAATGTTTTTGGCAGCGTATCGATTCGGACAGATCTTAGATGTCAGGCTGAATGTCAACATGGTTTCCAGAGAGCCTGAAACATCAGATGACAGCAGCACTGTCGGCTTTGCAGACAAGATCAATTATATCAATCCTGAGATCCTGAGAAGCGCCGATCCGAATGATGAACTGCTGATCTGTAATTGTGACCCCGAACATTCCGAAAGATCAGCGCCGTATATGGACTTTCGGTATGATTCCGATGAAGTCATGTCGGATCGCTTTATCAGGAAGCTGAGGGACGATCCACGGTTTGTGAATACGGATTATTTCATCATTGCACTTGGCAGTGACGAGGAGGATTATCTTGTCGCCGAG
Source organism: uncultured Eubacteriales bacterium (assembly GCA_900322105.1). Classification (GTDB taxonomy): domain Bacteria; phylum Bacillota; class Clostridia; order Oscillospirales; family Acutalibacteraceae; genus UBA1213. The sequence continues at coordinate 8,445 of ONYV01000050.1, forward strand.
AAGATCAAAAGTATTGTTGCCGAGCATCACATAGCAAAGGCTCGTGACAAAAAAACGGTGATCGCTTTTTGCATCACAAATTCTGACCTCATGAAAAAACTGAATGAGCATCCGCAAAGGCGCTATATCAAAGACAGACAAGACAGCGATATCTATATGTATGCTTTCGGAAGCAAAAATGAAGTCTACAGCTGTGACAATGTTTTCTTTGGCGGTATCAATTATGCAGATTATCTGACGGGACAGTACAATGAAGACCATCTGAAAAGAAGTGAAAAGAAAAAAAGACGTTTTTATGAAACAATCTTAGGGGAGCATTATGAAAAGCTCCTGAAGGATATCTACAATCAGATGTCGAGCGTTGCAAGGTTAATGCATCTGAAATACAAGATATTCTCTGCGCAAAGGCTCTGTCATAAAGAATATCCGTTTTGCGTATTTGACAGGCAGGATGCCGCTATAGATCATGATGAGCAGAACCGAAGGCTGATCGAAGCATATAGAGATACGGTGCTTTCGGTCGTATCGGATGAGGAAGACAAAGAAAAAACCGTTCTGCACAGGCTTGCATGGCTGGAGCACAGAAGATGGAATGCATTTATGAGAACGTGCGGATTCAGAGGCGCATCGGCAGAAGTGTTGAACGAATACTATTCCCTCAGGTGCTTTGAACACAGCACACCAAATTATAAGTTTATTCCCATTAAACTGCATCCGTGTATTGTGGAGTGTTCAGAAAAAGGGATGATCATCCCGTTCTGCCAAGATGCACCACGAAACGGCGGTATGTCAGAAGAACAGTATCAGGAAAAGATTGCTGCGATCAGAGCGTTTTGTTCTAAGCACCGTGTTCAGGAGTTTGATCGGTTAGATGATGTCAGTTATCGTGTATGGGAGTTGGCACTCATGGAAAAAACGGAAGAAGCCGTACAGAAAAGTGAGAAGGATCACAAGCCGATCCGATATGCGGAATTGTATGCTCTCTTTCAGTTGGCTGATTTCAAAATTTGGGATTATCCTTATGAAGAAAAGCTGACGGAGGATATCAAACTGCTGTGATGAATGGCAATACGCTGTAAAAAACATCATGCGGCATGAACATCATGTTTTGCAGAGCAAAAAAATACCCGACAGGTGTGCTGAGTCAGCATGCTTACAATACAAAATATCATATTTTGGTAAAACTTATGTGCATGATGCTGTATCGTTTTATCAGAAGGGGGCGCATTATGACGGACAGATCAAAGGTTATTTTCGGAAACATCATCAGTGAAAGCGTTTGGCGCAAGGCGGAAAGCTCCAAACAAAAGAACATCAGAAAATACGGCGATGACAGCGACGCTGACTATGGCGTGAGCATCAGAGAGAATCCATGTCTTTTCGAGCCGCTCGGAGTCTGTGATATCAGGGTCGGAGAAGGCAGCGGCGGATTGCCGTTTGATCGGGAAAAAGGGCTGATCGTCGGCAACATCCGCATGGGCTTTGGACACTACCGCATTGCTGCTGCGATCTCATCGGCAGCCCATGCCCTTGGGTATACACCCTACTGGATGGATCTTAATTCCTTCCCGGACACGACCTGCACAAAGGTCATCAGCGCACAAAACGAACTGTATTCACTTGGCTCACGCATCTCACAAAAGAGCCGGTTGTTTAACAAGCTGATCTGGGAGCCGCTGAATTACGAGGGCTTTCGTCAGCTCACCTATAATGCGTCCGATCAGAAAAATGCAGAGCTGATGGCGCCTGTATTCAGGAATATTCCAAAGGATATCCCCGTTATCGGCACTCACGTCTGGCCGTCGCAGGCGGCGCTCCATGCAGGGATGCGTTATGTCGTCAATGCGATACCCGATAACTGGCCGATGGCGCTCCATCTTGCAGAGGGCAGTGTACACACCGTCCAGACGCATCAGTCCTATCTCGGCTATCGTATCTTAAACGGTATGCAGGGAAAAAACATTCTTGAACCAATGCCTCCTGAAAGTCTTGTGTATACAGGACACTATATTGATCACGAGCTGCTGACGGATCTTGCGGGTGACTGTAACCGCAGAATAGAGCGCAAGAAATCTAAAAAACCGATGCGTTTTCTTCTGACGATCGGGGGCGCAGGAGCGCAGCGTGAGCTGTTTGCGGCTGTGATACGCTATCTGATGCCGGCGATCAAAAAGAAAAAAGCGGTGCTGTATATCAATGTCGGAGATTACGGTCAGGTCTGGGAGGAGCTTTGCGCTCAGATAAAAGATCTGCAAGGTGTGAGCCGAACTTATTTCAATGAATGGCAAAAGACGGTTTCATTTGCAGATGAGGCGATGAGAGAAGAAGTATACGGTGTCCATGCGTTCTGTCACAGCAATATCTTTGAAGCAGTGTACTGTACGAATCTGCTGATGAGATCCTGCGATGTGCTGGTGACGAAGCCCGGTGAGCTGGCGTACTATCCCGTGCCGAAGCTGTTTCTCAAAAGGATCGGCGGACATGAAAAATGGGGTGCGATCCATTCGGCGGAAATGGGTGACGGTACGCTGGAATGTGAGGACGTTCTTCACACACTGCAAATGATAAAGCTGCTGCTGTGCGAGGATGATCTGCTGATACAGATGTGTGAGCAGATCAAGGTCAATCACACCATCGGACTGTATGACGGCGCATACAATGTCGTGAAGTTGGCGATGAAAATGCGGCAGAACGATCAGATCACCTGAAAGGCAGGGAGAATATTATGAAACGGTTAACCAAAAGACAAATGAGGATCTTTGCAGTCGGTCAGCTTGGATGGTCGACCTTGAGCGGCATCATCAGCGCATGGTTCGTCACGTTCTATTTGCCGACGCAGACTGATATTGACAACGGCGCAATACAGTATATTTCTCCGGGACTTGTCATAGGCGGATTTCTGACAATATTAGGACTGATCACGGCGCTGTCAAGAGTGTTTGACGCAGTGACAGACCCGTGGATCGCGTCTATGTCTGACAGAAGCAAGAACAAGCGGGGCAGACGCATTCCCTTTATGCAGTACGCCGCCATTCCGCTGTCGGCAGTGACTGTTCTGCTGTTCTGTGCGCCCGTCGAGCAGATCAGCTCATGGAACGTTGTGTGGATCTCGGTATTTATCATTCTGTTCTATCTTTTTATGACAATGTACTGCACGCCGTATAATGCGCTGATCTCTGAATTTGGTAAGACGCAGGATGACAGAATGTACATTTCAACGGCGATCTCACTTACTTTCTTTGCAGGCACGATGCTTGCCTATACGCCGTTTGTATTTGCAGGACTGCTCAGGGGCAGCACGGGCTTTGCGTGGAGCTATCGGATCTGCTTCATCGTCCTTGCGGTCATTTCCTGCATCTGTATGCTGATCCCGACATTTTTCCTCAAGGAAAAGGATTTTGTCGAAACCAAACCGTCCAATGCCAATATGTTCAAATCTCTTGGTGCAACCTTCAAAAATAAAAACTTCCGTACATTTGTATTTTCCGATATCATGTACTGGGTGGGTCTTACCTTGTTCCAGACGGGACTGCCGTTCTTTGTCAAGGTGTCTATGAAATTAGATGAATCCTTTACCATGATCTTCCTGGGCGGTATGACGATTCTGTCGGCTGTTTTCTATCCCATCGTTCCGAAGATGGTAAAGAAATACGGAAAGAAGAAGTTAGTTGTAGCAGGATTTTTGGGGCTGGCGTTAGCATACGTGATCGCAGGGCTGATCGGTATCATCGGCACGACCGTGATACCGGGTATCGTTTACGGCGTGCTGATCTGTGTGATCGCTGCCTTCCCGATGGCGCTGCTCGGCATTATCCCTCAGTCGATCGTTGCCGATGTTGCAGAGGCAGACGGATATGAAACAGGCGAAAACCGTGAAGGAATGTTCTTTGCCGCCCGTACCTTTGCTATGAAATTCGGTCAGTCACTGGCGATGCTGATCTTCACTTCTCTGGCGATCATCGGCACCACTCAGAATACCAACAGCAACGATATCACCGCCTCTGTTCTCGGCATGACGATCGTCGGATTCGTTGCGGTCGTTTTCTGTACCGCAGGCGCACTGATCCTCAGCTTCTACGATGAAAAGAAAGTGATGACGTCTATCGATCATAAAAAAGAAGCAGCCGCAGATCAACAGAAGGAAGCGGCAGAAAAAGGCAGGTGATGTCATTGATCAGAAAGCTGACAGGCAAACGCTGCGCTTTTGTACTCGATACAGAAAACACGAGCTATGTGTTTTCTGTCACTCCATCGGGACATTTAGAGCATTTATATTACGGAGAGAAGATCTCTTTGCAGGAAGCGGCGGAGTGTGAAGCGTTTTGTGACAAACGTGAGTTTGAAAACGGCAACAGTATTGTCTATTCTAAAGATTTCCCTGATGTCCTGCTCGAAGATATGTGTCTGGAATTTTCTGCGGCAGGTCACGGAGATATACGGGAACCGTTTGTGTCGATCGTTCATCCTGACGGCAGCCGCAGTGTCGATTTTCTGTATGCGGAAGACCATATCGACAGTGAACCTTCCGATCTCACTACTCTTCCAAGCTCCTATGCCGAGGAAGGGAAAGCGGAGCATCTCTCTGTTATCGTAAAGGACGGTATGCTGACGCTGGAACTTCACTATCGGGTATATCCCGAATGCGACGTCATTACCCGCTGCTGTCGTCTGGTCAATCACGGAAAAGAGCAGATCGAACTGGATCGTCTGATGAGTACGCAGATTGATCTGCCGTTTTGCGGTGTAGCCGTTACCTCATTTCACGGCGCATGGGCAAGGGAAATGAAGAAACATACCACATTGTTGACAGAAGGCAAGCTCGTGACAGAAAGCCGCACAGGATCTTCCTCCAACAGAACGAACCCGTTCTTTATGGTACACGCTCCGAACGCAGCAGAGCATTCGGGCAGCGTCTACGGTTTTAACCTGATCTACAGCGGAAACCATTATTCCGCCGTGGAAGTCAATGCCTATGGAAAGACCCGTATCATCAGCGGCATACAGCCCGAAGGTTTCCGATTTCTTCTGAAAGAGGGCGAATGCTTTGAAACGCCCGAAGCCGTGATGACCTATTCCTCTGACGGCTTTTCGGGTCAGAGCGTGAATATGCACCGTTTTGTGAAAGAACATATCGTCAGGGGAACATGGAAGCACAAAGAACGTCCTGTTCTGTTGAATAGCTGGGAGGCGCTGTATTTCAACGTCAGTAAAAACAGCCTGCAAGGTCTTGCAAAGGAAGGAAAAAAACTCGGGATCGAGCTGTTTGTGGTAGATGACGGCTGGTTCGGAGAGAGAAACAGCGATACAAAATCTTTAGGCGATTGGGAACCCGATCAGAAAAAGCTGCCCGATGGTCTGAAACCCTTAGCAGAAAAGATCAAGTCGCTTGGCATGGACTTCGGTATTTGGGTCGAGCCTGAAATGGTCAATACGGACAGTGATCTCTATCGGCAGCATCCTGATTGGACAATGGAAATACAGGGGAAAAAGCACTCCGAAGGAAGAAATCAGAGAGTGCTGGATCTTGCAAATCCCGATGTGCAGGAATATCTGATCAGGAAGCTGAGCGAAGTGTTTTCCTCGGCTGACATACGCTATGTGAAATGGGATATGAACCGCATTTTTTCGGATGTCTACTCTCCTTTTCTCCCTGCCGATTGTCAGGGAGAGACAGCGCACCGATATATCTGCGGTCTTTATCGGATCATCGGAACGCTGACAAAACGGTTTCCTGAGATCCTTTTTGAAGGGTGCGCTTCGGGCGGCAATCGTTTTGATCTTGGAATGCTTTGTTACTTTCCGCAGATATGGGCAAGTGATAATACCGATGCTGTGAGCCGAGTTTCGATACAGGAAGGTTACAGCTACGGATATCCGCAGTCCTGTATCGGCGCTCACGTCAGCGCAGTGCCGAATCATCAGACGCTGCGGAGTACACCGCTCGGCACACGGTTCGGAGCGGCCGCTTTTGGAATTTTAGGATATGAATGTGATGTGCGGGATCTCAGCGCAGAAAGCAGAGAGGCGATCCGCAAACAGATCGATCTGTATCAGAAATGGCGCAAGGTCTTGCAGTTCGGACAGTTTTACAGAGTGATCTCGGGCAATATTCACGAGTGGATCTGTGTGTCGGAGGATCAAAAATGTGCTGTCGGACTTCTGATGCAGGAGCTGACCTGTCCGAACCTTCAGCCGCAGCGCTTTTTTGCGCATGGTCTTGATCCGAAAACAAAGTACCATTTTTATAATATCCCCGAACGGCTGGATATCAAACAATTTGGAAGTCTGATCAATACCATTGCACCATTCCATGTAAAACAGGATTCACTGGTTCATAATGCGATTGCCAAGGTCGTAAAAATGTACAGTGAAAAAGAGGATAGGATCGTGTCGGGAGAGATCCTGATGAAAACAGGCGTTTCACTTTGTCCTGCTTTTTCGGGGACGGGCTTTAACGAAAACGTCAGGATATTCCCTGACTTTGCGTCTCGACTATACTTTATGGAAGCAGCAGAACAGGAGGTATAAAAATGTCACAAATATACTATGAGTTTGAAAAACTTTACCACCTGCCGCCCGATGCCGTCTGTTTTGCGCCAGGAAGAGTGAATCTGATCGGAGAACACACGGACTATAACGGAGGAAATGTTCTGCCGATCGCCATACATCTTGGCATACGCTGCGCTGCTGCCGTGCGTCATGACAGAAAGCTGCGTTTTTTTTCACAGAGCTTTCCCGATTGCGGCATGATCGAATGTCATCTTGACGAACTTGAAAAGAAGGGCTGCTGGGCGGATTATCCGATCAGTGTGATCAAAACATTTTCGGCGTTTGGCTATCCGATCGAAAACGGTGCTGATTTCTATTTCAGCAGCGATTTGCCTGACGGCGCAGGAATGTCTTCTTCCGCTGCACTTGAGGTAGCTGTCGGGATGATGCTTAGCAAACTCTATTCACTTCCGCTGACAAAGCAGGAGCTTGCGCTGATCGGACAGTTTGCCGAAAACCGATTCATCGGCGTGAACTGCGGCATTATGGATCAATTTGCCAGCGCAATGGGAAAAAAAGACCATGCCATTTTGCTGAATGCTCATACGCTGTCTTATCAATATGTTCCTTTGGAAAACGCTTGTCTGGTGATCGTCAACAGCGGCGTGAAGCATTCGCTTGCGTCGTCTGCGTATAATGATCGTCAGCGTGAGTGTGAAACGGCACGAAAACTGCTGAAAGTGCCGACGCTTTGTTCTTTGAGCAGAGAAGAGTTTGACAAGCGTTCCGATTCGCTTACAGACGATATCTGCCACCGCCGCGCCCGTCATGTTGTTTATGAAAACATGAGAACCATTGATGCCGCCAATGCGCTGAAAAGCGGCGATCTTCGTACATTCGGAAAGCTGATGAATGATTCCCATCGTTCTCTGCGTGACGATTATGAAGTATCGTGCGAAGAACTTGATTTTCTTGTTCATACAGCGCAGAATATTCACGGTGTATATGGATCACGAATGACAGGCGGAGGGTTTGGCGGCTGTACGGTAAATCTGATCGAGAAAAGTGCTGAGGATGATTTTATCCGCCTGATAAAGCAAGAGTACCGCAAGCATTTTCACATTACGCCCGATGTCTATTCCGTCACCGTCAGTGACGGCGCAGGATTTTTGGGAACATAGGCTGTCAAGGCAATACCGCGCAAAGATAGTGCCGCAAGGCGGTCTTTGTGCGGTATTGCCTCAATTGCAGCATCCTGCAAAGCTCTTCTTACAGGGAAAAAAACAGTGTGCAAGTTCGATCCGATGATCTGAGCTTACACACTGTTTATTTTTTGTCGGGGTGCAGGAAGATCAGCCCTTGCCTTGCTCTACTTGCGCGATCTCATCTTTGGATGCCTCTTTCAGAGAGTATGTGTCAAAGGCAGGTTCTTTTGGAAGCTGTATTTCGATTCTGTCCATTTTCTGAACCTGACATTCTCCTGAGCGCATAGACACTTCAAACACATGACCGCCAAGACTTCTGTCCTGTGATACAAAGTGCATATGCCAGCCCGAAGCGTTGATACCGTCCATATAGTCGGGATAATATACGCATACCAGCGTTCCGTAAAGCCCCTCGAAAGAAAAGTCCTTCTGCGTTTTTGAAAGGATATTCTTCAAAGTAACATGCTGTGAGCGATACGGAGCTCCGGCGCGTGCATGGATCGACTCAAACCATCCGTCTATCCGCGCGATGTGGATGCTGTTAAGGCCGAAATTCTCTTCTATTCTCAGGGTCAGCTCTTGTTTTATGGTTTCGAGATCCGGCATTTCATCTATTTCAAAGCTTCTTCCGTCCTTCACGAAGCCCGCAACCGCAAAAGGCACGCCTGCCG
>ONYV01000115.1 GCA_900322105.1 uncultured Eubacteriales bacterium
GCGCAGAGCCTGCGCTCCCCTGTGGGGAATCATCGGTATTCTTTCTTCGTATCGCCGTCGCAGGCTATAAAAGCCTGCTTTGGGCTTACTTTCTTACGGCATGGAACTTCATTTATGCTATAAGTTGACAAAACACATTCATTATGAATTGTACAAGGCTTGCTTTGAACTGACTTCCTCATAAAATTGCTGTTTATCCCACTTGGAAACTTCACCGCACCTGCTTTATGTATCATATGGCTGCGCAGAGGATGAGTTATAAAAAATACTAATTGTATAGTATTACAAACAGTATAATTTGTATCGGGATTTGCGGACAAAACGAGTGGATGAACCGCCAAAGTCATGGGACAAAGGCAGGTGAACAAAAAATACTAATTGTATAGTATTACAAATAGTATAATTTATGTCAGGATATGCAGACAAAAAGGAGTGAACCAGAAGTGGATTTTTTGTTCACGGACGGCAGGATAACGATGCACACAGTATAAAGACCGAAAGGAAAGATAACAAATATATACAAATAGTATAGTATTACTTATAGTATAATTTGTGATCGGCAAAAGGCGGCGCTTTGTCTGCGGATGTGGGAGGAAGGGGAAAAACACACAAAAAAATTATTTGCTTTTGTAAAATCGATATAAAGTCAAATGCTTCTATTGTAAAATATGTGGAAATATGATATAGTTGGTAGTATCTTGTTTTATGGAGGACAGAGCAATGACGAAAACAAACAGACTGAAAAGAACAGCGGCGGCTTTTATGGCGCTGGTTCTGACAGCGCTTTGCTTCACGATCCTGCTGAATACCCCGACAGCGTATGCAGAGGGCGAGAATGAAACAAAGCAGACCGAGGATTATGAACTGAGCGGCAAGAAGATCGGCGTACAGTCGGGTACGACCGCCGAGCGAAAAATGGCGGTGTATGAAGAAGCATCCCGATCGGATATCGAGAGGTACTATGCGCTCTCCGATGCGGCAAAGGCGCTTGCGGAAAAGCAGGTAGACTGTTTGCTGCTGGACGAGGCGGCGGCAAAGTCTTTGTCAGAGAACGATGCCAACCTGAAGCTCTATGAAAAGGCGTTTTCAAGGGAAGAATATGCTTTTGCATTCCAAAAGGGAAACAAAGAGCTGACGGATAAGGTGAATGCGGCGCTGAAACAATTGCAGAGCAACGGCACGATCGATGCGATCATCAAAAACTATATCGGCGCAGACGCAGACAAGGGCAGAAGTCCCTATCGTGTCAAAAATACGAAGCGTGACAAAGGAACGCTGAATGTGGCGATCAGCACAGATACCAAGCCCTATGCATATACAGAGGGCAGTAAAACAGTCGGCGCAGATGTGGACATCCTGCAGGCAGTGTGTGATGTAATGGGCTATGAGCTGAATTTGCAGCAGACAGCGCCCGAAGATATGGTAGATGCGCTGAGATACGGTTCTGCGGATATGGCAGCCGCAGGCGCAGCAGGGTGGCTGATGACAGAAGCCAACAAGAGCAGGGTGGATTTCTCTGCGCCCTATACCGTGTCTGTCCAGACAGTCGTGCTGTATGAAGCCGCTGCCGAAGAGCCGCAGGAAGAGCCGGCGGAAGATACAGAAGAGGACGGATATGATTTCAAGGATAAGAAGATCGGTGTACAGCTTGGCACAACAGGCGATATCTATGCCACCGATTTTGAAGATGACGGTACGGCAAAGGTAGAGCGCTTTAATAAAGCAGCGGATGCGATACAGGCGCTCAGACAGCAGAAGTTAGACTGTGTGATACTGGACGAACAGCCTGCGCTGCAGTTTGTCAAGGTAAACAAAGACATCCGCATCCTGCCCAAAGAGTTTACGCTGGAAGACTATGCGCTGTGCATCAAAAAGGGCAACAAGGAACTGCTCAACAAGGTGAATGCCGCATTGCAGAAGCTCCGTTCCGACGGTACGATCGACAAGATCATCACAAACTATATCGGCGCAGAACACGAACAGGGCAAGTTCCCGTACATAAAAAAGGACGTTCAGCGCAAGGGTACGCTGACGGTTGCCACAAATGCGGAGTTTCCGCCGTATGAATTTGTCAAGGACAACAAGATCGTCGGCATTGACATGGATATCATGCAGGCGGTCTGTGATGAGTTGGGAACGGAAATGAAGATCGAGAACATGAAGTTTGACTCGATCATCGCTTCTGTCAACGCAGGCAAAGCAGATATCGGCGCAGCAGGCATGACCGTGACAGAGGACAGACTGAAAAATGTTGACTTCTCTGACAAATATACGACTTCCAAACAGGTCGTTATCGTTTATCATGAAAAGAAAGACGAGATCGAGAGCGCAGACGATCTCGACGGCACGAAGATCGGCGTACAGCTTGGCACAACAGGCGATATCTTTGCGACCGAGTATGAAGAAAAAGGCCTCGCCACGATCGAACGCTACAACAAAGCGGCGGATGCGATACAGGCGCTCAAGCAGAAAAAGATCGATTGTGTGCTGCTGGACGAACAGCCTGCCAAATCGTTTGTTGCGGCAAATGACGATATCAAGATCGTCAGCGAGGAATTTTCAGAGGAAGAATATGCGATCTGTCTGAAAAAAGGCAACACTGAGCTGAAAAACAAGCTCAACGAGGCGCTCAAAAAACTGAAAAATGACGGTACGATCGCTTCTATTATCAAAAATTATATCGGTACGGATGATGAAGTCGGAAAAACGCCCTATCAGAAAAAGGACGTTACCCGCAGCGGCGTCCTGACCGTTGCGACCAATGCGGAGTTTCCGCCCTATGAATACGTGACGAATGCAGGCATTGTCGGCATTGATATGGACATCATGCAGGCGATCTGCGACGAACTCGGCATGGAGCTGAGGATCGACAACATGAAGTTCGACTCCATCATCGCCGCTGTTGAAACAGGCAAAGCGGACGTTGGCGCAGCAGGCATGACGGTGACAGAAGACAGACTCAAAAGCATCGACTTCACCGACAGCTATACCGTTTCCAAACAGGTCATCATTATCTATAATCAGCAAAAAGCCAACGAAGGACTTTCCTTTGGCGAAAAGCTCAAGCTGAATTTTGTAGATAACGACAGGTGGCGCTATCTGCTGGACGGTCTTGGCACAACCATGCTCATCACCCTGCTGTCGATCGCTGTCGGACTGCTGCTCGGCACGCTGATCGCAGTTGTCCGCACCGTTCACGATCAAAACGGCAAGCTCAAGATACTGAACTTTATCTGCAAGCTCTATCTGACCATCATCAGAGGAACGCCTGCCGTGCTGCAGCTGCTGATCATCTACTACGGTATATTCAGTTCCGTCAACGTCAGCAAGGTGTTGGTAGCAGTGGTTGCCTTTGGTCTGAACTCGGCGGCGTATGTGGCGGAAGTCATCCGTTCGGGCATCAACGCCGTTGACAAGGGACAGTTTGAAGCAGGACGCTGTCTTGGACTGAGCTATAAGCTCACAATGTCAAAGATCATTATGCCGCAAGCGTTCAAAAATATGCTGCCTGCTCTGCTCAACGAGTTTATCAGCCTTCTGAAAGAGACCGCCATCTGCGGTTATATCGCACTGCAAGACCTGACAATGGGCGGCGACATCATTCGTTCACAGACCTTCGATGCATTCCTGCCGCTGATTGCCGTTGCGATCATTTACCTCATCATCGTCATCATACTGACACGCATTGTAACGACCTTAGAGAGGAGATTGAAGAATAATGAGACCCGATAAAACCACAGAGACCGAAGCGCTGAACCTTGCCGCCGACAGCAACAAGCGTGAAAAGGTTTCCGCGCAAAACGCAGACGATACCGTGATGATCGAAGTACATGATCTGTGTAAAACGTTCGGTGACCATAAAGTGCTCAGAGGCATCAACACCACCATCAAAAAAGGCGAAGTGATCGCCGTTATCGGACCTTCGGGCTGCGGCAAATCGACTTTCCTGCGTTCGCTGAACCTGCTTGAAGTGCCAACTTCGGGAGAGATCCTGTTTGAAGGAACGAATATCACAGACAAGAGCGTCAACATCAACAAGATGCGTGAAAAGATGGGCATGGTGTTCCAGCATTTCAATCTGTTTCCGAATATGTCCATCCGTCAGAACATTATGTTAGCGCCCGTCACCCTGGGCAAAATGACAAAAGCGGAAGCGCAGAAAAAAGCCGATGAGCTTTTGGCAAGGATCGGTCTTTCCGACAAAGCGGAAAGCTACCCGAACAGCTTGTCGGGCGGTCAGAAGCAGAGAGTGGCGATTGTCAGAGCGCTTGCGATGAATCCTGACGTAATGCTTTTTGATGAGCCGACATCCGCACTCGACCCCGAAATGGTAGGCGAGGTTCTTTCCCTGATGAAAGAACTTGCCAAAACAGGCATGACGATGGTGATCGTGACCCATGAGATGGGTTTTGCAAAAGAAGTTGCCGACCGCGTATTCTTCATCCACGAAGGCGTGATCGCCGAAGAAAACACTCCCGAAGAATTTTTCGCCCATCCCCAAAACCCCCGTCTGCAAGACTTCCTCTCCAAAGTCCTCTAACCCTGCGCAGAACCTGCGCTCCCAATTGGGGAATCACCGGCGGCAAGCTGCCGCTCCCCTGTGGGGAATCATCGGTATTCTTTCTTCGTATCGCCGGCGCAGAGCCTGCGCTCCCAATTGGGGAATCACTGGTGTCATACCCCTATTTCGCCGTCGCAGGCTATAAAAGCCTGCTTTGGGCTTACTTCTTCATGGCATGGCACTTCTTATACGAACGCTTCCCTACAGCGGCACTTTGCAAAGAAGTATAGTATATGAGAACCCCCTGACGTTTTTTCAGCGTCAGGGGGTTTTTAGGCACTATCTTTGTGCGGTGTTGCCTTTAGTATTCGATTTCCTTACACAGTGCGATCAGATCGTCATATGTATTCAGCTCGACTGCTTTTTTTCGCAGAGCGG
>ONYV01000030.1 GCA_900322105.1 uncultured Eubacteriales bacterium
GTCTTTGGATCAAACGCAAAACAGAGCATGAAGTCTGTGCGCTTCATGCTCCATTCTATGCAATGATCTCAACGGTTATGTTTCTACTTCTACCTCAGCGGCGTGATGGATCGAATAGATACAGCATTTTTTGACGGGCAGCTCGAACAGTTGGGAAGCCGCTTTTCGATAAAGCCGCAGCTGCGTGCGGTAACGCACAGCAAGCTCGGCAGGGTCTTTTACCCTGTCTGTTTTATAATCTACAATGATGATGCCGCTTTTGTCAATGATCAGACAGTCGATCGCACCCTGCAGGATAACGTCTTCGTTTTCAGGATAGCTTTCGTCAATATCGGACGCTTTGATATTCACTGTAAAGCGATGCTCCCGCAGCACACGTTCTGCTGAGCATATATGAGAAAAAATGCTGCTTCCGACAAAGCGTTCCAGATCCGATTCATGGATCACAGCCGCCTGCGCTTCTGTTAAATATCCTTCTGAAAGCAGCCGCTGCAATTCTTCCTGCGGAGATCGCTTCAACATCCCGAAATCCGCAAACTGCAAAAACAGATGCATTGCCGTACCCTTTTCTGCTCCTGTCATGTGATCTTCCTGCATAAAGGCAGGTCTTGAGTCTGCAATGTGATAATCCATCATTTCATCGTGCGCTAATGCGGAGGCTGACACCTTTGACGGTATGTCCACTCTGCTTTGATAGGGATACTTTTCTGCAAAGCGCTGCTCCATCAGGCGCAGAAGTGTTTCGTCCACCATGTTTTCTTCGTTTTCTTCTATTGTGACCGAGCAATCATTTTTCAGGGCGCTGACCAGACGGAAGCTCCATTTTGCTTTACAGGGAAGTGTGTCGATCTCTTCTCTTCCTGCTGCTCTTCGGAGTTCTCCCATCGAAGGATGGATCATGGCGCAAAGCATCATCCAATCAGCAAGTGAACCGCAGCTTTCTACAGCATAAGGAGAAATCCTGCCATCTTTGAGCTGCGCTTTGGAGGCATATTGTGAAAGCGCCTTTGCAAGACCTTCCTCGTTTCTTGAGGACTGATAAATGACGGTGATCAGCTTTTCCTTTGCTCTTGTCAGCGCCACATACAGCACTCTCATTGCTTCGCTCATATCCTCTGAATCCTTACACATACGGATCACGTTGCGCTGCAGCGTATTGAATTTCAGCAGGTTTTTCGTGTCTATCGTCTTTAATCCAAAGCCTAAGTCTGCCTGACAGAGGATCTCTTCTTTATCTCCGCTGCCCTTTGCGCTGAGTCCTGCTAAAATGCAGACAGGAAATTCCAGTCCTTTGGAATGATGGATACTCATGATCCTGACAGCATCCACAGGCGCACTGTCGGCTACGCTGATATCCGTTCCGTTGTCTTCCAGATAGGTCAGATATCGAATGAATCCTGTCAGGCTCGTTTTGCCGCTGCTCTCATAGTCCTGCACAAAGCTCAAAAACTTTCGGATATTTCTGACTTTGATGCTGCCGTTTTCTGAAGCGCTCATGATCGGCAGAAAACCTGTTTCATCCAAAAACCGATCCAGCACTCCGTAAACGGAAACCGTCACGGAAAGGGTACGCAGTTTTTCATACACTTCATAAAAATACGCGCACTTCCGATAGAGTGTATCTTCCGTATTTTCAGCGTCTTTCAGCTTTCTTCTGAGCTTCTGATATAAATACTTGCCTTGTAATTCGTTTTTCAGCTCTGCAGCATCATCGGCGGTAAACCCGAACACAGGACTGAACAGCATTCCCAGCACAGGGATATCCTGCAATGGATTATCAAGGATCTTCAGCAGGGAGATCAGTATATTTACTTCATAGCATCCGAAAAGACTGTACGGTTTATCAATATAGGCAGGAATGCCGCACGCATTAAGTACCTCTGCATAAGTCTGTCCGTGAGTGGAAACATAGCGCATCAGCACGGCAAAGTCGGAATAAACGGCTTTTCTTTGGGTTTCCCCGTTGGTTACCATCAGTCCGCTGCGGAGTTTTTCCTGTATCAGCTCTGCAATGTACTTTGCTTCGGTAACATATTTGTCGCCGTCCTCGTTTTCATCGTCTGCATCGGCATTTCCGCTGATCGCATAGCCGTCCAGCAAATGAAACTCCGCAGCAGGTTCGTCCCATTCAGGATAATTGACAGCGCCTGTCGTCAGCGCTTCTTCCTCGTTATAGGTGATCTCTCCCACTTGCTCGGACATCAGCGCATGAAAGACAAAGTTCACGCTGTCAATGATGCCGTCACGGCTGCGGAAATTTCTGTCAAGAATGATCTTTGCAGGAAACTGTGGGTCTTCCCTGCTGTATAGCTGAGAGGCTTCTCTGCGCGCCTTGAACAGTTCGGGCTTTGCTTCACGGAAACGGTAGATGCTTTGCTTGATATCGCCAACGACAAACAAATTTGTTTCATTTTTCGAGACGTACCGAAAAATGTATTCCTGTATCTCATTGGTATCCTGATATTCATCCACCATGATCTGGTCGTACTGTGAAGAAAGCGTCACGGCAAATTCCGATCTGCGCCTTTTGCCGTCCTCCTGATCTGTCAAAAGCCGCAGCATCAGGTGTTCGAGGTCGGAGAAATCCAGCACACCTCTTTCCGTTTTGGCAGCAAAAAACCGTTCGTCAAACTCACAGATGATCTCACAAAGCGACTGCACCGCAGGATACAAAAGAGTCGTGTCCTGTAAATAGGTCTGCTGATCGATCCCGAAGATCGGTATCAGTTTCTCTTGGATCACATCTTCTATTCCGCTGAAACTGTCCTTGACAATAGCGCATTCTTCTTCGGTCACAGGCAGTTTTTTACCGGTCGGTTTACGATAGGATACGGACTCATAGGAATTGACACAGTGGGAGATGCTGTCCCAGTCGCCGCTTTTCATTGCGTCTTTTAGCTTTTGAAGATAAGCGCTGAGATATTGCAGTTTGTTTTCGCCGCAGGTTTTCGTACCTGTACAAAATGCCTGATTGTTTTGTATCACGTCCTCAGCGTTTGAAAGCAGTTCTGTCATATAATCCACGGACGGAGAAAGCTTTTGCATGGCGACCGCTGCATAGATCGTTTTGCCGACAGGAATTGACGGATCGTAAAAAGCCAGCACTTTTGCAAGATGATCCGATAGAAACGGATGGGCGATACAGCTGTTATAGACTTCCAAGATCGACTGTTCAAGGTTTTTGTCTGTTTTATTCGAGGACAAAAGCTGACTGAGCAGCAAAAAGCCTTCCTCGCCTTTTTGGTAGCTTTCTTCGATGATCTCTGAAAGAACCCGATGTTTCATTACATCGGATTCTCCTTCCGAAGCAATGCGGAAGTCCTGATTTATATTCAGAAGATAGAAATTTTCTCTGATGATGCGGCTGCAAAAGCTATGAATGGTGCAGATATCGGCGGATGGCAGCAAAAGCTGCTGACGGCGGAGCAGGGTGTTATCGGGCTCTGACAATATCTTTTGTTCAATGGCAGAAGCGATCCTGCTGCGCATTTCTTCTGCCGCCGCTTTGGTGAAGGTCACGATCAGCATCCTGTCAGCATCGATCGGGTTTTCCGGATCTGTCAGGAGCTTGATGACACGCTGTACCAGCACTCTTGTTTTTCCTGAGCCTGCCGCCGCCGAAACAATGATCGAACCGCCAAAGGCATTGACGGCATCCTCCTGAGCAGGTGTTAAACGAAACTTACTCATCTTTGTTTTCCTCCTCCTGACACATCTCTTCGATCGCTGCATGATTGCTCTTTTTGTCGACTCTTCTGAATGCCTTGCCCTCTTCAAATGCGCAGACCGAGCGGTAGTCGCAATACTGACAGCCGTCTATACCGCCGCCTTTCACGGGTTCACGTCCGATCTTGCCGCCATACAGAGCATTTGCCATAGACAGCAGTTTTTTGTCAAGATAGGAAAAGATCTTTCCATAGCTTTCAAGGCTCGTCAGACTGCTGCTCTGCAGTTTTCCGTCTTTTCCTAACTTTGCGGGAATGAAAACACCTGCGCAGTCTTTTTCCATCGCCTCAATGATCTCAGGATCGTTTATCAGCAGTCCGTTCATTCTCAGCGAGGACTGCTGATCCTTCAGAATGGCTTTTTGCGTTTCTTCGCTGTGGTGACCGCCTGTTTTAGATACCGGCGTTGAAGGGAAATACAGGATCCCTGCAGGCGCTAAAGAATACTGCTGATCTTCGGAATAATGCTCTTGACCGTTTTTGTTGATGATCGACAGATACAGCAGCATCTGGATATTCAGACCGTACAGCACATCCGAAAGCCGAAACTTTTTATTTCCTGTTTTATAGTCGATGATACGGATATACTTACACTGATCTTTCACATAGGTATCTACCCTGTCGACCTTGCCGACCACCTGCACGGTATTTCCGTCGGGCAGTTTCAGTTCATATGCAGGGATGTCGCCCTGATCTGAGATCTCAAGTTCAAAGTCTGTCGGCACAAAGCTGCCGCTGTTCATTTCACGGATCATATGACGCAGTATGAGCGCAAGGTTTCTTTCGATCATGCGGAACTGTGCCATAAAGCGTTCGCTTCTTTCCTCCTCGCTGCCGATCTCTTTCAGATAGGCAGTGATGTATTTGTCGATGAGTTCCTGCAGCTTGCTTTCATCTGCGGTTTTCAGTGTTTCTGCCCCTTCGTTTTTCATCAGCTGTTCCAGAATAAAATGCACGGTGCTTCCATACAGTCCTGCGTCCATTGTCGCCTTTTTTCTTGGATAGGCTTTTAAGCCGTATCGGCAAAAATACCGGAAGGGACATTGATAAAAGCTCTCTACCTGAGAAGCGGAAAGTGTCAGCTTTTCCCCGAAAAGACGCTTTGACCGCTCAGAGGTGCTGAGATGGTACGGTTCATCGAGCAGCATCCTTTCGATAGAAGAAAAACGGGAGAAATATGTCTTTGAATGCGCATAATATTCCTTGAGGGTCGCAGACAATGCCGTATGACTGTGCCAAAGAGAAGCGCACTCCTCAAAACTCTGCTGTTCGGTACAGATCTTTTCCTCATCCGTGAGGTCTTCATAATACCGCACACGCACCTTTGGAAGGATCGCCTGTATCTCTTTGATGATTACAGACGGCTCGCAGGTCTCTCCCTTGGAATTTGTCAGACAGCAGCTGACAAAGAGCTTTTCAGACGGCAGCGCAAGAGAACTGTAAGCGTTGAATTTTTCCTTCAGCGTCATGCCGTAAACAGCGTCATACAACGGCAGTTCCATGCCGATGAGCGTGGTCCTTTCACTGTCGCTGAACAAGCCCGAAGCGGTCGGAACGATCGGGAATACGCCTTCCAGCGCTCCGATCACAAACACTGCTTTCTGCTTTTGCAGACGGATATTGCCTGCCGTGCCGATCATGACGTGATCGAGAGTCTGGGGGATATCTGACAATGCATTCTTTCGTATCATCAGCTTCAAAAGTTCTTCGTATCTTCTGCTGTCAAGAGCTGTGCTGCCGAGAACCGTGTACATTTTATCCAGCAGCTTCATCGCAATATCCCATACCCTTGCTTCCGTTTCCTTTTGTCTGGTGTCATTGACGGATTCCAGACGGCTGACAAGAGATTTCATCTTTTTCGCCGTGCCAAGCTCCTGCAGCAGCATAAAAACGGCTTTGGAAATGTCACCGCCGTTTTCTGCCTTTGACAGCGACTCCGAAAAAGTCAGCAGCGGTTCGATCACTTTTTTTCGCAGCGCTTCGATCTTTTCCAGTTCTTCTTCATCTACCGCTTCTTCGTTACCGTTCGGATTCATGGTGAAAGGCCTCTTCCAGCGACTGCCCTTGATATCCCAAAGATAAGCATAGTTTTCCAGCAGATAGACCTCTGTCTGACTGAGAGAAGTCATATCGGTTTTCAGATATGTCAGGATACTTTCTGTATTGAATGAGGAATGGATCACTTCAAAGGCGGACAGGATCAGGCGGATCAGCGGCTTTTCTTTTAGCGGCTGAGGCGCTGACATAAAATACGGGATATGATACTTTGGAAATTCCGAAACGATCAGATTTTTGAACAGCTCAGGCTCACGGAAGATCACAGTAATGTCACGATAGGCATATTGCTCCTCACGCACCAGTTTTCTGATCTCTCTGCACACCTGATGGATCTCGTCATACTCGTCCTTTGCTTCATAGATCTTTACGGCGCCGTCATTGTAATCATACGCATCTCCGTCAAACCGAAAAACAGATTCCTCTATCGCTTTCAGAGAATCACTCTTGTAGCGATAGATCGTATCCATCCATTCCACGGGCTGTATCTCAACATCATACTGTTCTGCGATCATGCGCAGCTGACGCAGGGTCGTGTCCGGCTCCTGAAAAATGGAATTGCCGATCTCTGCTGCACTGCTTTTATCACAGCACAAAGACACCACAACAGACTCCGCCTGTTGAATAATACATTCCAGTATCTTCCTCTCCTGCCCTGAAAAGCCGTTGAACGAGTCGATATAGACATCCTTTCCTTCAAAATAGGGATGCTCGCACAGCAGCTCATACAACCTCACCAAATCATCGTCAGGGTCACTGTAAGTATTGTACAGCAGCGCATCATAGGCTTCATAGATCGCAGCGCTTTCCCTGAGTTTTCGGCTCAGCCGAGGCTGTGTTGTTTTGTTTGCAGCATCATACAGATCGGAAGGTTTAATACCGCACATTTTGAATTCGTTGACAGCCCCAAGCATCAGATCGGCGAAATCATTCTTTTTGCTCCTGACACTATACAGCGTCAGCTGCTCTGATACTGCCTCTGCCGCTGTACTCATCAACACCGCTTTTGCGCCGTCATCCAATCGTTTCAGATGATTGCCGCCGTAAAGCTCACTCACGGTTTCATACAGCCGCTTAAAACTCAGGACGCTGATATCTGCAGATGCCCTTGCGCCAAGGGTATCCAAGATCCTTTTTTCATTCTGAAAGGAACTTTGTTCTGGAACTAATAGAACGATGGCTCTCTTGCGTGCGTTTTGCTGTATTAAGCGGTGTATCGCTTCGGTTTTTCCGCTGCCGCTTCGTCCTGCTATGATTTTGAGCATATCATCTCATACTCCTTTTTTCAATTTGTCACTAAATGAACTATGTTATGATACCATACCTAATGTGCTTTCCTTCTGCACGATCGTTTTGCCATCGAGTGTTTTCTATTAAAACACATACGGAAAACTGTCACAACCAATAGAAAAGGCATTTGTATTTATCATATCAGATTTATCCTTGTCTGTATAGAGTTTTTTGATGTTGATCCTGCGGATGTACTTCTTTTGGTACACAAAAAAGCCGATGAAGCCTGCAAAAGCTCCACCGGCTCTGATATTAGTAGACTTGAACAAACACCGAAAGCTGTGTCTTTCAAACGATCATTCTTCTGAAAAGTCATTGTTCAGCTTGTTAAGGCTCGCCGCTTTCAGGTATGCATTGATAAAGCCGTCAAGATCGCCGTCCATGACTGCGTTGATATTGCCTGTTTCAAAGCCTGTACGGTGATCCTTGACCATAGTATAGGGCATGAATACATAGGAACGGATCTGCGCACCCCATGCGATCTCTTTCTGTACGCCCTTGATGTCCTCGATCTTTTCAAGATGCTCTCTTTCCTTGATCTCGATCAGTTTGGAGCGGAGCATCATCATGGCGATATCTCTGTTCTGATACTGGCTTCTTTCCACCTGAGAAGCGACAACGATACCTGTCGGGATATGCGTCAGACGTACAGCGGATGAGGTTTTGTTGACCTTCTGACCGCCTGCGCCGCTGGCACGGTATACGTCCATTTTGATATCCTCGGGTCGGATCTCAACGTCGATCGTATTATCGATCTCAGGCATAACTTCTATCGACGCAAAGGAAGTATGCCGTCTGCCTGATGCGTCAAACGGCGACACACGTACCAGACGGTGTACGCCCGATTCGCTTTTGAGGTAGCCATATGCATTTTCACCCTCGATCAGCAGCACTGCGCTTTTCAGTCCTGCTTCTTCGCCGTCAAGATAATCGACTGCCGTCACCTTAAAGCTATGCTGTTCCGCCCATTTGTTATACATACGGTACAGCATTTCCGCCCAGTCCTGCGCCTCTGTTCCGCCTGCACCTGCATGGAACGTCAGGATCGCATTTTTGGAATCATATTCCCCTGTCAGAAGGGTCTGCAGCCGCTGTTTCTCGTAGCTTTTGACAACATTGTCCAGCTCCTGCTGCGCTTCTTCCAGAAGGCTCAGGTCTTCTTCTTCATTGGCAAGCTCAATGAGCGCCAAAGTATCTTCATAAGCCGTTGTCAGTTCCTGATAGGCATTCACCTTATTTTTCAGCGCGCCTGTTTTTTGCAGCACCTTCTGAGAGTTTTCAACGTCATCCCAGAAACCCGGCTGTGCAGCTCTCTGCTCCAACTGTTCGATCTCCATCTTCATCTTGTCCAGTCCCAAAGCATTGGCAAGATCCTTGATGTCTGCCTCCATCCCCTCTAACTGCAGCTTCAATTCTTCAAACTGTAACATTCTCTTTCACCGCTTCTCTCTGATCTCTTCTTTTGATAATATGCATAAACATTAACTCTAATATTATAGAGTGAAGTACTCACCGCCTATAGAGGCGGGAGCTTCCTTTAATCCGCCCAACCTTGCAAAGGATTGCATTTTACGGGCATCAGTTTCCGAGGCTATGGG
>ONYV01000162.1 GCA_900322105.1 uncultured Eubacteriales bacterium
GCTGTTATGACGATCGTGATTCTGGACGCCAACTCCACTTTCGATGCAAGCGAGCTTTGCCCTGCATCTCTGCACGCATCGGCTGTGAACTGACAAAGAAAGCAAATGCCGATCGTTTTCAGCAGCACTTCACCGAAAGCTGCATTCATTCCTGCCGCATCAAGCAGTGACTGCCATTCTCCGATCAGCGGCGACAGCTTCATCAGCAGCATCAGCAGCACAACTATCCCCGACGAAACCGCAAGCAGCATGGCAGTTTCGGGAGCGTATTTTTTCAGCGCCGCCGCAGCAAAGGCGCTTGTCAGTGACAGCGCCATCACGCCCATCAGTTCCATCGCTAAAAGCCGAACAGCGTCTCTATCGTACCGAACAGCTGGGAAATCTGCTGCACCAGCATCATCAGCACCACGATCAGCCCTGCAAGCGTCGTCATCATCGCCTGTTCCTCACGTCCCGAACGTGACAGCACCAGACTCAGCACCGCAACAATGATGCCGATCGCCGCTATTTTGAAAATAAAATCTATATTCATATCCTCACCGATTTGTGAACTGTCAGGCTCTTTGATGTTACAGCAAAATGACCGCCGTCAGCGTTCCTGCAAACATTCCCACAATACGGTAAAGCCTGCGTTTTGTCCTGTATTCCTCTAATAGCTCTGCGTGTTTTCTCTGCGCCGTTTCCTTTTGCAGTTTCAGTTTGCCAAGCTCACCGCTGCAGTTTGTCGTACCGAACGTATTGCCGAAATAGGCAGCCGTTTCTCTGTCTGACGGATGTTCCACATAAGTCTGCACCGCACATTCCCACGACTCGGAAAGTGTCTTTCCGTCACTGAGCAGTGCAAGCGTTTTCCGAAAAAGCGGCGACATCATCGGCAAGCCCTTTATCCCCTCCATCAGTTCTCTGACAGATGCCGCTGTATAGCCGATCATCGACTCCGCCTGACTTAAAAATGCGATGTATTCTTCATAAAAGCGTACCCTTCTCCGCAGTTTTTCCGAGCAGTAAAGTCCTGCAAAGGTGCCGCAGACGATCAGCAGCATTCCGCCGCCGACTTTCAGCCAGATCATGCCGCCATACCCTTTCCGACTTCCCGTATCTCTGAAACATTACACGGGCGGTCTGAATTTTCAAGCATCACGATCTTTGAAAATGCGCCCGTTTGCAGCAGCTTTCTTGCCTGCGGTCTGAGCATCAGGGATTCGTAGTCCGGTGCATGGATGGAACAGATCATCATAGCGCCCGTATGGAAACCTTCCGAGATCATGCGGCAGTCTTCTTCCGTTCCGACCTCATCACAGACGATCGCCTGCGGAGACAGTCCCCGTATGGCGTGCATCACACCCTGTCCTTTCGGGTAGCCGTTCAGGATATCACACAGTCCTAAATCATTATAAGCCGTGCCGTGATATGTGCCTGACAGCTCTCCTCTTTCGTCGATCACGACCGTTCGCAGCATCCTGCAGTTCTCACCCAGTGATATTTGTCTTGCCAGATCACGCAGCATGGTGGTTTTGCCGCTGGACGGTGCGCCGACCAGCAAGATTCCTCCCCGAAACGGATAGAGCCGCCGTATCAGTTCGTTTGCCGCTCCTGTCACCTCTCTTGCGATCCTGATGTTCAGAGAAGATATATCACTGACCGCCGTTACCTCTTCACCGCTGACCACTGCCGTACCGCAGATACCGACCCTGTGACCGCCCCTGACCGTCAGAAAGCCGTTTTTCAGCTCATGTTCGACACTATAGACCGAATAGCCGCACAGCCGCCGAAACGTTTCAAATACCTGACGTGAGCTGACGCACACCGCTTTTTCGCTGACCGAATACAGGATCCTGCCGCTGTGATCCAGAAAAACAGACGCCGTTCCGTCTGTCAGCGTCAGCGGCTTTCCTGCCCTCAGCCGTATTTCCTGAATCGTACCTCTTTTTGCCTCTGAGGATGAAAGAACCACCTTTTTCAGTTCCTCACATAACAGATCTGCCGCTTCCGAAAAACTGTCCTGCCGTTCCGCCATTGTTGACATCCCCTTTTTTCTTGATATCATATTCTATTACACACAAAGAAAGATTATGCCTGTTTCCGCAAAGGGCGCAAAAAAAGGATGGATACATGATCCATCCCGTAAAGACAGTGTTTTGTTGTCGGAAACATCCGTTCAGACTACCATTTTCGATCATGACCAGACCGTTTGGAAAACGAAAGCTGACTGTTGACCAAAAAGATACCGCTGCACACAAAGAGAAGCGCAAGGATATTGTTAAGGGTAAAGACATTTTCTCCGAGGAACAGCGCTGACCACATTGTGCCGAACACAGGTATCAGCAGATTGTAAACGGCGATCCTGCTGACAGGGTGATGAAACAGCAGCATTGTCCAGAGCATAAAGGCAACGCCTGCCATCAGCGCTAAATACAGCAGCATCAGAACACACCGCAGATCGTAAAAATACAGCCTGCCCCCACTCACAAGACCGATCACGATCAGCGCAGCGCCGCCGATCATGAGCTGCCATGACGATATCTGATACGGATCTCTGTCAGGCGAGATCTTCTTGCTGATGACATTTCCCGCAGCGCCTGACAGGTTTGAGAGGATCACCAGACCATCCCCCAACAGCAAAAAACCGCCGAAACCGTCACTTCCAAGGTTCATCACGATGATACCGATCACGCCGATCACACAGCCTGCTATTTTCCACAGCGTCAGCTTATCACTTTTGAAAAAGACTGCGCTGAGCAGGACTGACCCGAAAGCAGACAAAGACGTGAAAATGGCGGATTTCGTGCCGCTGACATGAACGATACCCGTATAGAGCAGAAGGTACTGCAAAAACGTCTGAAAGAAACCGAGCAGTGAAATGGGCAGGATATCTTTTTTGTGCAGCAGCATTTTTTTCGGATGCCGTATCAGCCCGATCACCATCACGATCAGACCTGCGATGAAAAATCTTGCTCCTGCAAATAACAACTGAGACGGCACCTCTCCGCTTTCGATGTGAAACCATTCATATCCTAACTTGATACACGGAAACGCCGTTCCCCAGAGCAGTGTACAGATCACGGCGATGACGGCGGCAAAGGCAGGATGACAGACGATCTTTTCTTTACTCGTTTTCATCCCCATCATCCCTTTCTGAATGCCCTGTCTGTGAGATGCGATCATCTTCAAACCGTTCCAGAAAATGATGCTCTTCGTCCTCCAAATAGTAGCTGATGATCGTACTCAGGTTCACTCTTTCGACACTGCGGAAAATATTGTACTCCACCTGCGGATTCGTCTTTTTGAGCGTCTGTATCAGGCGTTTGACCTCCTGACGTTTGGAAGTGCCTGTGCCGTCTATTCTGTCGTTTTCTTCGGTAAAACGGCAGGCACACTGTAAAAATTCGAGCTGATGGTAATTTCTCCACGAGATAATATCCTTCTCACGGATATAATACATCGGTCGGATCAGCTCCATCCCTTCAAAGTTCGTGCTTTTGATCCTCGGCATCATCGTCTGCACCTGCGCCCCGTAGAGCATCCCCATAAGGATGGTTTCGATCACATCATCAAAATGGTGTCCCAAAGCGATCTTATTGCAGCCCAAAAGCTGCGCCTGTTTATAGAGATGTCCTCTCCGCATTCTTGCGCAAAGGTAGCAGGGATTTTTCTGTATGTTCACAACAGAGCTGAATATGTCTGTGTCGAAGATCTTGATCGGGATCTCAAGCAAAGAAGCGTTGTCAATGATCCTCTGTCGGTTCTGCGGATGATAACCGGGATCCATCACAATAAACTCCATCTCAA
>ONYV01000306.1 GCA_900322105.1 uncultured Eubacteriales bacterium
CAGAAATAACAAGTGCTGTTATGCGTTTCATAGTTTCCTCCTGTTTGTTTTTTTCTATTGTACCATACGAGAAGCAAAAAAGCAAAAGATTATAGAATATTTTTGTTTTCTCTTGTGACGGAAAAACAATACGGCGCTCCCTGATACAGTAAAGATACTTGACAGGCGGCTTTTCTCTGCTTATAATAAAGCTAATGATTATTAGCCTGCGTTTTGGAGCATTATATAACACATCAAACCCGTCAGGGCAGTCAGTCTGGAGCTGATCAGCTCCAAAGAAGCGGTCGGATTTTATCAAAAACACGGCTTTGAGGAACGTCCCTGCGAGTGGGACGGCCCGGGCATGTTCAAGATGATAAGGGTGAAGGAGAATAATAAATAAAATGAAAACAGTCATCATACACGGTCAAAACCACAACGGCTCTACCTGCCATATCGCAAAGCAGCTTGCAGACAAAATCGGCGGAGAAACGAGCGAATTCTTTCTGCCGCAGGATTTCGGAGATTTTTGCTGCGGCTGTACCCAATGCTTCACAAAAAGCGAGATAAAATGTCCGCATTACGAAAGTCTCAGTCCTATCACACAGGCTATTGATGAAGCCGACGTTATCATTCTGGCAAGCCCTGTATATGTCTACCATGCCACAGGCGCGATGAAGGCGTTCTTGGATCACTACGGCTGGCGCTGGATGGTACACCGTCCGGATGAAAGAATGTTCAAAAAGCAGGGCGTTTGCATCTCCACAGCGGCAGGAGCAGGGACAAGATCCACCAATAAGGATATGGCAGACAGCCTGTTCTTTTGGGGAGTGCCAAAGATATACAAGTACGGGATCGGCGTTGCCGCGACAAGCTGGGACGGTGTTCCCGAAAAGAAGAAGCGGCGTGTGGAAAAGGCGACGGACTCTATCGCAGACAAAATCATAAAACGGAACGGCAGAGTGAAGCCGGGCATAAAAACAAAGGGCTTTTTCCATATTATGAGAATGCTTCAAAAAAACGGATGGAATGAAGCGGATATGAACTATTGGAAAGCAAAGGGCTGGACGGACAATAACAGACCGTGGAAGAAGAACATGTAAGGAGAAACAGCCATGAAAATCTTAGTCATCAACGGAAGCCCCAAAAAAGAAAAGAGCGACACCATGCACATCACACGCGCCTTTTTGGACGGGATGAATGAAGTGTCGGAGAATGAAATACATATCATCCACGCGACAGACAAGCATATCGCGTACTGCACCGGCTGCTTTGCCTGTATGCACAACGGCGGCAACTGTATCCACCATGACGATATGCGCGCCGTCTTGGAAGAGATACTCGACAGCGACCTGCTGATTTGGAGCTTTCCGCTGTATTGCTACGGAATGCCGGCGCCGCTCAAGGCGCTGCTCGACCGCACCCTGCCGCTCAGCAGCATGGCGATGCACAAGGTCGGCGATCGTTACGAGCACGTCGGACAGGCGGATTTCAGTCACCTGCGCTATGTCATGATCTGCGGCTGCGGCTTCCCGAACAGCAGGCACAATTTTGAGCCTGCCGTCGCGCAGTTCAAGCTGTGCTTCCCAAACCGCCATACGGTGATCACCGTTCCCGAAAGCCCGATGTTCAACGCGCCGGAAGCGCAGGCCGTGACCGTGCCCCGATTGGAAAAGCTCAGGGAAGCCGGAAAACAATTTGCCGCGAGCGGCGCCGTCAGCGAAGAGCTGATGCGGGAGATCACCTCTCCGATGATCCCCGAGGAAGAGTATGCGCGGATCGTGAACGGAACGGAAAAATGAATAAAAAGGAGAAATTGCCTGCAAAAAAGCAAACTCGGTATTGTATAAAATGAAAAAAAGTGATATAATAAAATAGTGTTGAAGAGGGGGTGTTATCGCCATGAATATAGCCATTGTGGATGACTCGGCGTCTGACCGCCGTCATCTTGAGCAAATTCTGCAAAAATACGCTGCCATCAATCAACTTGACATGAACATCGAGCATTTTTTCCGGCGGAGAAGTCTTTCTGAACCACTATCAGCCGTATCAATATACCATGATCTTTCTGGACATTTTTATGAACGGGATCACCGGGATAAAAACCGCTGAGATCATCAGAGAAACGGACGAAGAATCCGTTCTGGTGTTTTTGACCACG